>NZ_JBNHFG010000001.1:0-251036 GCF_059090025.1 Arthrobacter sp. Y3224198 | reverse complement strand
CGGACGTCGTCGGACCAGCGGCGCTCCCCCGGGACGCCGCCCGCGCGCAGGGCTGCCAGAAGGCCGGTCAGGTCCGCACCGGGAGCCCGCAGGTCACCCGAGACCGCTGCCACGGTTTCGGCCGCCGTCCGCGCACCCACGGCGGCGGCGCCGTCGAGCAGTGCCCGCGCAAGCCGCGGATCGGCCGGCACCCGGGCCAGGATTTTGCCCAGTCCGGTGGCCGAGCCGTTACTGTCCACTGCGCCGAGGGAGCGCAGCGCGGACACGGCCTCCTGCATGGCTGCCGCCGGCGGCGCGTCGGGCAGGGGAAGCCCGGCACCGCCGGGAGCACCCCAACAGGCGAGCACCAGTGCCGCGGAGGTAAGGTCCGCGACGGCGATTTCCGGGGTTTGGTGGGCAGGCGCGGCACCGTAGGCCTTGTCGTCATAACAACGCACCACGCGTCCCGGCCCCTGCCTGGCCGCGCGGCCCGCCCGCTGGTCCGCCGACGCGCGGGAGCAGGACACCGTGACCAGCCCGGACATGCCGCGGGCGGCGTCGCGCCGGGGTTCGCGTGCCAGCCCGGAGTCCACCACCAGGCGCACGCCGGGAACGGTCAGCGAGGATTCAGCAAGCGATGTTGAAACGATAATCCGCGCCGGATCACCAGGGCCGCGGCCGGACACCGCTCGGTCCTGACCGGCCGGAGCTACCTGGCCGTGCAGCTCCAGCACTTCGGTGCCGCGGACAAGGGAACGCAGCCGGGCGGCCACATGGGACACTTCGCGTGCCCCGGGAACAAACACCAGGGCATCGGTGGAGGGGTCCGACGCCGTGGCCCGGGCATGCGCGGCGGCGGCAGTATCGGCCACATGGTCCAGGAAGGCGCGGGTAATTCCCCGTTCGTCCAACCGTGGTCCGGGGGCCGGCTGCCAGGAGACATCCAGCGGATGCAGGGCGGAGGGACAACCGACCACCGGCGCCGGACCGCCGTCACCGGTTCCCAGAAGTGCGGCAAACCGGTCCGCGTCCAGGGTGGCGGACATGGCCACCAGGACCAGATCTTCCCGAAGCTGGCCGACCTCGGCCAGCATGCCCAGCAGCAGATCCGTTTCGAGTCCGCGTTCGTGCACTTCATCGAGGATGACGGCAGCGGCGTCCGCCAGGCCGGGGTCGGCAAGGAGGCGGCGCAGCAGGATGCCCGGGGTCACGAATTCGACCAGTGTCCCGGTGCTTGCCCGGCTTTCCCCGCGGACGGTGTAGCCAATCCGTTCACCGAGCGGGGACCCGTCCAGGGCGGCCAGCCGGCGGGCCGCTGACCGGGCAGCAACCCGGCGGGGCTGCGTGACCAGCACCCTGCCCGGGCGGCCAGACACCGCATTGGCCACCAGTGGCGGCACCAGGGTGGTTTTGCCGGTACCCGGAGGCGCCTGCACCACCGCAGCGCCGGTTCCTGCCGCCAGTGAGGCCGTCAGGGCCGGCAGCGACTGCGCAAAGACCAACCCGGAACCGATGGCCGGCAGGTCAAAGGGCTCCCGGGCGTCCGGCCGCAGCACGCTGTCCCCGGACGGTGCGGCGGGGGACGTGGGGGCTGGGGAGGAGGCAGGGGTTGGGGACGCGGAGTTGAGGGATGGCTGGCGCGGTGTCACGCTTCCATTCTGCCTTCCGTCGGGGGCGGTCCGTCCCGCCGCCGCATGGTGCCACTTCACGGTGAAAGGGCCGGACCCGCGGTTTCGCGCTTTGCGGGCCCGGCAGCGGCTGCCACCCGGGCCCTACGTCCCGGTACGGAGTAAAATGGAACAGTGGCCACGCTCGCAGGTCCGCCCGCTCCATCCGCATGGTGCGGGGCTGCCTGTGCTTTCCGGTGCCGGGTGCGTCCCCTCCGGCACCGAAACGATTGTCCCCCGCCGGGGCAGCACCCGGTCCCGGGACATTGAGCAGGGCCTTCCGCTTCCATCCGGAGGTAGTAGATTGCCGTTCTCAGAGGGCCAGGTCCTGGTCCATCCCCATCACGGCCCCGCCGTCGTTGTCTCTTATCAAACCCATCCGCGCATGCAGAAGGACTGCATAGTCCTGGAAGTCCAATCCTCCCGCCTCCTGGTGTGGGTGCCGGTAGACCGGGTGGACCATGTGGGCCTGCGCCCGGTACTGGACCGCACCGGACTGGACCGCCTGTTCGCCGTCCTCCGGGCGCCGGCCGACGCAGAGGATCCGCAGTGGTCGCGCCGCTATAAGGAAAACACCGAAAAACTGGCGACCGGCGATCCGATGGTGATTGCCGCCGTCGTGCGTAACCTGATGCTCCGTGATGCCGCCCGCGGCCTTTCACAGGCGGAACGGGAAATGCTCCGCCATGCCCGCAAGCCGTTGCTGACGGAAATTTCCCTGGCACTGTCCATTTCGGAGGACGACGCCGGAGTGCGGCTGGACTCCGTTTGGCCGCCGTCGGGGGCAGTGGCCTGAGCCGCCGCGCTGCTGCCGGCGGTTTTTGACATCCCCCGCCGGAGGACTATGGTTAAACCTTCAACCATTCCTCTGAAGGAGGCCTGCTGCGCATGAGCGACGGCATTCTCGAGTCCACCCCTGCACTGGACGCAACCGCACTGGACACCATTTTCCGCACTGCACGGACAGTTTCCGAGTTCAGCGATGAGCCGGTCACCGACGAACAGCTCCAGGCCATCTACGAGCTGACCAAAATGGGTCCCACGGCCATGAACATCCAGCCGCTGCGCATTACGTGGGTCCGTTCGGCAGAGTCCCGCGAGCGACTGGTGCAGCACATGGCCGAGGGAAACCGCGCCAAGACCCTGGCAGCACCCCTTACCGCCATCCTCAGCTTTGACCGAAACTGGCACGGGCACTTCGCAACGGTCTTCCCGCCGGCACCGCAGCAGGGTGCGGCTTTTGCCGCCAACGCGGAGCTCAGTGCCGTCATGGGCAACAACAACGCCCATCTGCAGGCGGGCTACTTCCTGCTGGCGGTCCGTGCTGCCGGCCTCGCCGCCGGGCCGATGGGCGGATTCGATGCCGCCGGCGTGGACGCCGACCTGCATGCCGGCATGGACCGCCAGTCCATCCTGGTGGTGAACATCGGTGTTCCGGCGGCGTCGGAGCCCCGGTACCCCCGCCTCCCCCGGCTGGACTACGCCACGGCCGTTACGGAGCTGTAGCCGTCAAACGGCAAAGCAAGAGGGCGGGCACCGTTTCCGGTGCCCGCCCTCTGCTCTGTATGCGCTGCGCGCCTGGCTGCTAGGAAGCCAGTGCGGGGATCTTCATGCCGTGCATGTTGACCAGCAGGTCGCGTGCGGACTCGACCTGGCGCTTCGTTTCGGCGCCGTCCCAGCCGAGCTGCGGGGCCAGCAGGCCCGCCATCTCGTTGAGCATTTCCTCCGACACCAGGCCGCGGAAGGCCAGCGAGGTGCGGCGGATCAGGACGTCGGCCAGGCGGGTGATCTGCTCGTGCTCCACCATGTACTCGAGCTCGCGGGTGCTCAGCTCGTTGGTGGAGGCCAGCAGCTGGTCGCCGCCCTGGGCCAGGAACGCCATAACGTCCGTAGCACGGGTACCGTAGCGGGTCAGCAGCACGCGGACGCGGTCACGGTCGGCAACCTCGTTGGCCGTGCGGTTGATCCACAGCCGCTCTTCGGCTTCGGTGCGCGGGAAGTCCTTGCCGCCGCCGATCTGCAGTTCGGCAGTGGTGGTCTTGCGCGGCATGCCCAGGGCGGTCATGGCGTCGGTGGCCAGGGTCTCGGACAGGGCGCGGAACGTGGTCCACTTACCGCCCACCAGGGACAGCGTGGTGACGTTTTTGCCGGCGCGGTTGTCCACGCGCTTCTCGATGCGGTAGTCGCGGGACACGAAGCCGGGCTGGGTGTCGTCGTGCTTGGGCAGCGGACGGACGCCGGAGAACGTGTAGACAATGTGGTCGCGGCGCACGTCGATGGTCGGGAACACGTGGGCGATGAGTTCGAAGAAGTACTCGATCTCCTCGTCGGTGCAGACCGAATCCTCGCGGATATCGGCGTCGATGTCCGTGGTGCCCACCAGGACGCGGTCACCCATCGGGTAGATCAGGACAATGCGGCCGTCCGTGTGCTCGAAGAACATTTCCCGGCCGTTGCAGGCTTCCAGCAGTTCCGGGTGGTCCATAACGATGTGCGAGCCCTTGGTGCCGCCCATGAAGGACGTGCGCTTGCCGAAGGAGTCGTTGGTTTCGTCAACCCAGGCGCCGGTGGCGTTGATGACGACGTCGGCCTCGAAGGTGAACTCTTCACCGGTCAGTTCGTCGCGCAGCAGCGTGCCGGCGTCGGTGGTGCCCACAGCGCTGATGTAGTTGCTGGCCCGGGACTGCGGGTTGGCTTCAAGGCCGTCACGCAGGACATCCAGGGTCAGGCGCTCCGGGTTGTGCACGGAGGCATCGAAGTACGTGGCGGTGTACTTGACGTCCGGGCGCAGCTTGGGCAGTTCCTGCAGGGACTTCTTTTTGCCCACGAAATTGTGCTTGGGGGCCACGCGGCCACCGCGGGAGAAGAAGTCGTACATCATCAGGCCGGCCTTGATCAGCAGGGCACCGCGCTCGGTGTGCTTGCCCTGCTTGTGCGTCAGGAAGCGCAGCGGAGCGGCCGTAATGCCCGAGAACGTGGTGGTGATGGGGATGGTGGTCTGCAGCGGCTTGACGTAGTGCGGAGCCAGGCGCAGCAGGGCGTTGCGCTCGACGACGGACTCGTGCACGAGGCGGAACTCGCCGTTCTCCAGGTAGCGGATGCCGCCGTGGATCATGTGCGAGGAGGCGCCGGAGGCACCCTGGCAGTAGTCGCCGCGCTCGACCAGCGCCACGTCCACCCCCTGCAGCGACAGGTCACGGAAGGTGCCTACGCCGTTGATGCCGCCGCCGACGATCAGCACCGAGGCCCGGGGACGGTCCTTCAGCTGCTGTACCACCGGACGGGTCCGGGCGGCGGGGGTCTTGTCTTTACTGGGGTTCACGGAATTGTCCACGATATCTCCAAACGCTTCTGTGGCGGCATTGCCATATCTCACAATGTTCGAAGCCGTCCGCACCCCGGATCGAGTCAATGCACAAACGTGCACCCTGCGATAATGGATTCATGGTGAACGAAGCGGTGCGAACGGACAACACGTGAACATTGGTCTCACTGCCCGGTCCCCCGAACGGCCCGAACCGGGCATTGCCGTGCCGGAGAAGGAGGGCCGCGACAGGGATGCGTTGCGGGCCGCGCAGATGTACTACCTGCAGAACCTGACCATGGAGGCCATCGCCCGTGAACTGCGGATATCGCGGTCCACGGTGTCGCGCCTGCTCTCCCATGCGCGCAGCACAGGGCTGGTGCGGATCGAGATCCGCAGCCCCTCCGACCGGGCGCCTGCGCTTGAACGGCAGATCAGTTCCCGGTTCGGGATCCAGGCCAACGTGGTGCCCGTGGCTGAAACCGTGTCCCCCGCGCAGGCCCTGCAGCGGGTGGCGGTCCAGGCCGCGCACCTGATCGGCCCGCTCATCGACTCCGATGCCATTGTGGGGGTGGCCTGGGGCTCCACGCTGACCGCGGTGAGCCAGCACCTGCCGATCAAGAACACCCACGACAGCACCATTGTGCAGATGAACGGGGCGGGAAACTTCCGCACTTCCGGCATTACCTACGCGAGTGAGATCCTGCAGCGCTTCGGCCATGCCTACGGTGCCCGGGTGGTCCAGTTCCCTGTTCCGGCGTTCTTTGACCACGCCGAAACCAAGGCAGCCATGTGGCGCGAGCGGCCGGTGAAGCGGGTCCTGGACCTGCAGGCCCGCATGAACACGGCCATTTTCGGCGTCGGGTCCATGGAGGCCGGGGTGCCCAGCCACGTCTACAACGGTGCCTACCTGGACGAAGAGGACCTCAACGAGCTGCTGGCCGAGGGGGTGGTGGGCGACGTCGCCACCATGTTCTATCGGGCGGACGGTACCTGGGACGGCATCAGGCTCAATGACCGCAGCACCGGACCGGATCTGGCCTCCCTGCAGCAGGTGCCGCGGCGGATCTGCGTGGTGGCCGGGGAAACCAAGACCACCAGCCTGCTGGGCGCCCTGCGCGCCGGCCTGGTGACGGACCTGATCCTGGACGAGAATTCCGCCCGCCGGCTCGCCGGCACCGCCTGATTCCTTCCCCTACCCGCGCCGGGCCGGATGCGGCAAACTCATAGCGGGGTTCATGGGAAGGTCCTGCCGTGGGAAAAGCATCAACTCCGGTCGCTGCCGGCCGCCTGGCCTCCCGGCTGCGCGCTGCCGGGTGCGTGTACGCCGAGGAGGAGGCGGCACTCCTGCTGGCCGGCGCGCCCGACGACGCCGGGCTGGAACGGATGCTCGCGGAACGGACAGCCGGGCGGCCGTTGGAATACGTGCTGGGTTGGGCGGAGTTCTGCGGCCTGCACCTGTTGGTCAGCGACGGCGTTTTCATCCCGCGGCGGCGCACGGAATTCCTGGCCGGACTGGCGGCAGCCGAACCCGGCCTGCACGCCGTCGCCGTCGACCTGTGCTGCGGCGCCGGTGCCCTCAGCGCCGTGATCACCCGCCGGACGGAAACCGTGGAGATCTTTGCGGTGGACTGTGATGCCGCGGCCGTGGCGTGTGCCCGGCGCAACCTCGGCCCGCTGGCGGCAGTGCTGCACGGCGATCTTTTCGACCCGCTGCCCGCCCGGCTGCGCGGCCGGGTGGACGTGCTGGCCGCCAACGCGCCGTACGTCCCCACCGCGCAGCTGGACAGTCTTCCGTCCGAAGCGCGGCTTTACGAACCGGAGGCTACGCACGACGGCGGGGCGGACGGGTTGGCAGTCCTGGCGCGGATTGCCGTACAGGCTCCGGCGTGGCTCCGGCCCGGCGGGGTGCTGCTGGCCGAATGTGCCGAAACACAGGCGGCTGCGCTGGCGGACATTTTCGCTGCCGCCGGGCTGTCCGCCAGTGTCCTGCGGGACCCCGAAATCGAGGCCACCGTGGTGCGCGGTGTTGCCCGCGGGTAGCTGCGTTCAGGACTCCAGCATGGCCACGGACCGGTTCCACAGGTCCAGTGCCAGGAGGGCGTCACCGGCCTGTTTGTTGGGCCGGGCCACCTTGCAGCGTTCGAAGTACCTGCCCGTGGGGTAGTCCTCTCCCGGCGTGCCTTCGGCCAGGAACACCAGCGTCCGTGCGCCCTTTTCGGGACTGGTCAGGAAAAAGCGCAGCGGTGTGGCATAGGCGGCACGCATGGCCGTGCCCTGGGCATTGGAGAAGCTGGAGGCAACCACGCCGGGATGGAATGCCGTGGAGGTTGCCCCGTGCGAGCGGTAACGGCGGTCGAACTCCTCGGCGAAGAGGATCTGTTCCAGCTTGGCGTCGCCGTAGGCCTTGCGCGGCTGGTACTTCTTCTCGGATTCCAGGTCCTCGGGGTCCACATGCCCGAAGAGGCGGTTGGCGGCGCTGGAGGTGTTGATCACCGTGCCGCGTGAGTGGATCAGCCTGTCGGTGAGCAGCCGGGTCAGCAGGAACGGTGCCAGGTAGTTCACCTGGAAGGTCATCTCGTGTCCGTTGCCGGTGACCTGCCGTTCCTTGCCGAAAATGGCGCCGGCATTGTTCGCCAGCACGTCAATTTGGTCGTAGCGCTGGAGCAGGTCGGAGGCGAGGTTCCGGACACTGTCGAGGTCCGCGAAATCGGCCAGGAAGTACTGTCCGCCGGTCTGCTCGGCAACGGCCTTGGTTTTATCCGCCGAGCGTCCCACCACCACTACATGGTGCCCGTTCCCGGCCAGCTGCTTTGCGGCCGCTGCGCCGATGCCGTCGCTGGCGCCGGTGATCACGATGGTTTTGGGGGCCACGGGTGCCTGCTTTCTCTACGCTGCCGGAGACGGCAGCACCGCCTCACACACTAGCCGCACGGATGCCCGCTGCGCGACGGATCAGCTCATCGGTCTTAGGCAGCGGCCGGCAGGTCAGCTGTCCGCGCCCTGGAGCCGGACGAGCTTGTCCGGGTTGCGGACCGCGTACACCGCCTGCACCCGGCCGTCACCGGAGAGCTCCAGCTGGAAGACCGTGGTCACGGCTCCGACTTCCCGGAAAGCCACGGCGGGCAGGCCGTTCAGTTCAAGGAACTCCGGGAAGGCACCGGAACCGTACTTTGCGGCCAGCCCCAGCATCAGGCGGGCCACCTTCTCCGGGCCCAGCACGGGCCGCAGCGCAGCGTTGGCCTTGCCACCGCCGTCGGACACCAGCACTACCTCCGGAGCCAGCAGATCCAACAGCGGCTGGACCTGTCCGGTCATGGCGGCGGCCAGGAACCGTTCAACGGCGGCGCGGTGTTCCCCGGTATCGGGTGCCGTCCGCAGCGCTCCGGACCGCACCCGGGCACGCGCCCGGTGGACCATCTGCCGCACCGCCGGTTCGCCGGCCTCCAGCGTGGCGGCGATTTCGGGGTAGCCGAAGTCGAAGACCTCGTGCAGAAGGAAGGCGGCCCGTTCCGGGCCGGTCAGGGCCTGCAGCAGCACGAGCATGGCGGTGGACACCTCCCCGGCCGTGAGCACAGCGGCTTCAGGATTCGTTGCCGGTGCGTCCGGGCCGGTGGGCAGGGGTTCGGGCAGCCATTCCCCCGGGTAGTCCTCCCTCCGCCGGCTGGCAGCACGCAGCGCGTTCAGGGCCTGGCGGGACGCTATACGGGCCAGGTAGGCACGCGGATCAGTGACCGGGGCCGGGGCTGTCCGCCAGCGCAGATACGTTTCCTGCACCACGTCCTCGGCATCTGCCACAGACCCGAGGACGTCGTAGGCAATGGTGAATACCAGCCCGCGGTGGGCCAGGAACTCCGCGTCCCGATCCGGGGAGGCGCCGCTCAACCCGCCGCCCGGACGGACGGGTCCGTTACCTGCGGTCCCGTTGGCCATGTGTATGCTCCGCTTCGTTTGGCTTCGCCGCGGATCCACCGAAGGGTCATGCGGCAGATCAGTTCCTTTTGGAGGGCAGCGCTCCTGCCGTACAGGTGCAGGCGGGCAGGCGTATCGTCGGCGGCCAGGAACTGGACCACCGCGTCCTTGCGGCCCAGACTAATGCAGACTCCGCGGAATCCGCTGTTATGCCGAACACCGGCGGTTCCGTCGAGGGCACGGAGGATGTTCCCGGCCGCGTCCGCCCCCATGGGCAGCGCGGCGGCGCAGCTCATCCGCAGATAGGAGTACCCGTCAATGACGGCAGCGTCACCGGCACCGTAAATCCGCTCCTGTCCCGGCACCTGCAGGGTCGGGTCCAGGCGCAGCCGGCCCTCCGCGTTCACCGGCAGTCCGCTCGCTGCCGCCACCGGCGGTACCGCGAACCCCGCGCACCACAGGACGACGTCGGCGGCCAGGCTGCGCCGTACGTCCCCGTCGGCGGAAACCGCCCAGCCGATGTGCAGCTGCACCCCCGCTTTGCGCAGGCGTTGTTCCACCGTCCGTTGCGCCGGGATACCCAGCAGCGGTGCCAACGGTCCCGCGCTGTGGAGTGCCACGCGCAGGCCCGGGAAGGCCCGGTCGGCTTCGGCAGCCGTTTCCACTGCGGTCAGCCCGCCACCCACCACCGCCACTGTTCCGCCTGCCGGCAGTGCGGCCAGGTCCCGGCGGGCGGCAGCGGCCCCGTCCAGCTGCTCTATCCGCAGGGCGCCCAGTGGCGCCGCCGCAACCGACGAGCCGACTGCGTAGACCAGGTAGTCATAGCCCAGCCAATCCCCGGTCAGAAGCTGGACCCGGCGTCCGTCCGCCTGGATCCGCACCGCCGAGTCCTCCACCCGGCGCACCGCCGGGTGCAGAACGGAGTGGAAGTCCACCGTCGCATCGTCCCGGGTTCCAGCCGCGTATTGGTGCAGCCGGATGCGCTCGACAAACCTCGGCGCCGGCGTCACGAGGACCACCTCCAGTCCCGGCCTGCCGCTGGCTGCCAACCGGTTGGCTGCCATGACCCCTGCATATCCCCCGCCCAAGATGACTACGGTGGTGCCCATCGCCTGCTCCTTGCCTTGCGTCCGGCCCGGCCGCGGTCCGCCCGCGCCGGCTGTGTCCATAAGACACCGGCCGGCAGCGGTTTGTGACAGCCGCTTCCGGCGGACCGCCGGGAGGCACGCAGCCTCAGGCGATCCGGGTTTTCCGCGAGAACAGCTTCTGCAGCAGGATAAACACCAGCAGCAGGGCGCCGATGACAATCCGGGTCCACCAGGAACTCAGCGTCCCCTGGTAGGAGATGAAGGTCTGCACAATGCCCAGCACCAGCACGCCGGCCAGCGAGCCCAGGACGTATCCGTACCCGCCGGTCAGCAGCGTCCCGCCCACCACCACCGCAGCGATGGCGTCCAGCTCCATGCCCATTCCGGCCAAGCTGTACCCGGAGAGGCTGTAGAAGGAGAACAGGATGCCCGCGGTCGCCGAGCACAGCCCGCTGATGGTGTAGACCAGCACCTTGGTGCGGGGCACGGCCAGGCCCATCAAACGGGCGGAGGCTTCGCCGCCGCCGATGGCGTAGACGGTCCGCCCGAAACGGGTCTGGTGCAGCACGTAGAATCCGGCCGCAACAAACAGCAGGGCAATGAGGACGCCGGGCGAGACAAAGAGGCCACCGGGCAGCCGGATGCGGGCTTGGGCCATGGCGGTGAAGAACGGATCCGTGACGGTGATCGAGTTGACGCTGATGACGTAGCACAGCCCCCGGGCGAGGAATAGCCCGGCGAGCGTGACAATGAACGGCTGGATTTCGAAGACCTGGATGATCAGGCCCATCACCAGGCCGAATACCGCGCCAGTCAGCAGCACCACGGCAATCGCGGCGAACGGGTTCCACCCTGCCTGCAGCAGTGCTGCGGCAATCATCATGGACAGCGCAACCACGGAGCCCACTGACAGGTCGATGCCGCCGGTAAGGATCACGAAGGTCATCCCGACGGCCAGGACTATCAGGAAGGTGTTGTCGATCAGCAGGTTCAGGAAGACCTGGCCGGAGAGGAACCCCGGATACATCACTGCCCCGGCAGCGAACATGGCCACGAACAGGCCCACGGTCGCCAGGGTGGGCGCGTATTTGGTTTTGCCCTGCAGCCGGGACAGCCGGTTGCGTCCGGGGGCGGTGGAGGATCTGGTCAGCAGGGTCATGAGACGGCCGCCTTGGGTTCGGGGAGCCGGACGGTTGGGCGCCGCCGCCTCAGCATGGTCCGGGCTTTGGGTGACTGCAGCAGGCAGACCAGGATCACCACCAGCGCCTTGAAGACCAAGGTCACCTCCGGCGGGATGCCCAGCGTGTAGACGGTGGTGGTCAGGGTCTGGATGATCAGCGCCCCGACCAGGGTTCCGACCAGGCTGTACCGGCCGCCGGCCAGGGACGTACCGCCAATGACGACGGCGAGGATGGCGTCCATTTCTATGTACAGGCCGGCGTTGTTCGCGTCCGCTGCGGTGACGTTCGAGCTGATCATCAGGCCGGCAACCGCGGCGCAAAAGCCGCTGAAGACATACACAATCCAGGTGATGCGGCGGGCATTCAGCCCCGCCAGCCGGCTCGCCACCGGATTGATGCCCACGGCTTCGATCAGCGT
The DNA here is from genome assembly GCF_059090025.1 of Arthrobacter sp. Y3224198. Classification (NCBI taxonomy): domain Bacteria; kingdom Bacillati; phylum Actinomycetota; class Actinomycetes; order Micrococcales; family Micrococcaceae; genus Arthrobacter; species Arthrobacter sp. Y3224198. Next base: position 239,487 of record NZ_JBNHFG010000001.1, on the reverse strand, counting down.
TCCGAGCGCTGTCCTGCGGGTCAGCAGGGCGGTGGCGGCAAACGCCACGGCCGCAATCAGGATCGAAATGGGAAGCGTCAGGAAGAATCCGGCGCCCAGCGCATGGTACGGCTCATTCGAGATGGAAATGATCTGGCCGTCGGTCACCAGCTGGGCGAGTCCGCGTCCGGCGGTCATCAGCACGAGCGTGGCAATGATGGGCTGGATGCCGATCACCGAGACCAGGAATCCGTTCCAGGCGCCCAGAGCGAGTCCGGTTCCGACGGCGATCGCCACCGCGACGGCCGCGGTCTGCAGGGAGCCTGGATCGGTGGAGTTGTAGATGTAGGTGCAGGACACCGCCCCCGCTATCGCCGCCACCGCCCCCACGGACAGGTCGATGCCCCGGGAGGCGATCACCAGGGTCATACCCAGGGCGATCAGGAGGGTCGGGGCACCGTTGCGCAGGATGTCGATCAGGCTGCCGTACAGGTGCCCGTCCTGCATGCGCACCACCAGGAAGTCCGAGCGGAAGCCCTGGTTGAGCAGCAACAGGGCAATCAGCGCCAGCACCGGCCAGGTGAGCCGGTGCTTCAGGACGGCGTTCATGCCGCAGTCCCGGCAATGATCGTCATGACGTCCTCCATGCTGACGTCCTCGTTGACGAGGTCCGCCACCATTTCACGGTCCTTCAGGACTGCTATCCGGTCGCTCAGCCTCAGGACCTCCTCGAGTTCGGCGGAGATGAACACAATGGACATTCCTTCGTCGGCCAGGTTGCTGATGAGCATCTGGATCTGGGTCTTCGCGCCGATGTCGATGCCGCGGGTGGGCTCATCGAGGATGAGCAGGGCAGGGTTGGTGATCAGCCAGCGGGCCAGCAGCACTTTCTGCTGGTTGCCGCCGCTGAGGTTCCGGATCAGGGCATCCTTGTTGGCCGGGCGGATATCGAGGCGTTCGATGAACTTGTCCGCAAGTTCCTCCTGCTGGTGGCCCGGAATCCTCCGCATCCAGCCCCTGGTGGCCTGCATGGCCAGGACCATGTTGTCCTTGACGGACAGGTCCCCCACCAGCCCTTCCTCCTTCCGGTTTTCGGAACAGAATCCTATGCCCAGGTCCACGGCGGCACGGGGGCTGCGCAACGTGCGCTCGGATCCGCGGATCTTCAGGTCCCCCTGGTCGGCGTGGTCGGCGCCGAACAGCAGGCGCGCGGCCTCGGTCCGCCCGGAGCCCAGCAGTCCGGCAAGTCCCAGGATCTGGCCCTCGGCCAGCGTGAGGGTGATGTTCTCCACGGCTCCTTTCCGGCCCAGCCCGGTGGCCTGCAGAAGCGGGGCGTCCCCGGCCCCTGCGGCTGCCCGCCGGGTGTCATCCCGGTCCAGCTTGGCCAGGGCTTCCATTTCCCGCCCGATCATCCGCGAGATGAGGCCCATGCGGGGCAGCTCGGCGGTTTGGTACTCGCCCACCAGTTTGCCGTTCCGCAGCACGGTGATGCGGTCCGAAATCTCGTAGACCTGTTCCAGGAAGTGCGTGACAAACAGGACCGCCACGCCGCGGTCCCGCAGGGTCCGGACCACGCCGAACAGCTGCCGGACCTCGTCGGCGTCGAGGCTGGAGGTGGGTTCGTCCAGCACCAGCACCTTGGCATCAACCTGGACGGAGCGGGCTATGGCCACCAGCTGCTGCACGGCGATGGAGTGGGTGGAAAGGACCGACGCCGGGTCGAGGTGGCCCAGCTGGAGCTGGCCCAGCACGTCACGGGCTTTCCGGCGCATTTCCTTCCAATGGATGCGCCCGTACCGCCGGGGCTCACGGCCCAGGAGGATATTTTCCTCCACGGACAGGTTCGGGCACAGGTTCACCTCCTGGTAGACCGTGCTGATTCCCGCCTCCTGTGCATCGGCCGGGGCGGCGAAACTGCGCACAGCTCCCCCAACGCTTATGCTTCCGCCGTTTACCGGATACACGCCGGTCAAGGCCTTGATCAGAGTGGACTTCCCGGCGCCGTTCTCCCCCATCAGGGCGTGCACCTCGCCGGGAAAAAGCCGGAAGTCCACGCCGTCCAGGGCCTTCACGCCCGGGAATTCCACGGTGATGCCGGTCATCTGCACTGCTGGAGCCATCGTGTCCATGCTTTGTCTTTTCTGTGCTGGAAGGTGCGGGGTGCGGTGCACGCGGCTGGCATGCACCGCACCCGTGCGGAAGGGGCCGGGATCAGTACGCGCGGCTGGCCAGGACTTCCTTGGCCTGTTCCGAGGTGAAGGCGGTTTCCTCCACCACCACGCGGGCGGGGACTTCCTCGCCGTTGACGACCTTCGCGGCCAGATCCATCAGCTGGTCGCCCAGCAGCGGGTTGCATTCCACGATGTAGTTGATTTTGCCGTCGGCAAGGGCGGTCATGCCGTCCTTCACCGCGTCCACCGTGATGATCTTGATGTCTTTGCCGGGAACCTTCCCTGCCGCTTCGATAGCCTCGATGGCGCCCAGGCCCATGTCATCGTTGTGGGCGTAGACCACATCGATGTCGGGGGTGTTCTTCAGGAAGGCCTCCATGACCTGCTTGCCGCCGCTCCGGGTGAAATCACCGGTCTGGGACTGCACGATCTTCAAGTCCGGGTCCGCGGCAATGGCTTCCTCGAAGCCTTCTTTCCGGTCGATGGCCGGAGCGGCGCCGGTGGTGCCCTGCAGTTCCACGATATTCACGGGACCCTCCACCGCAGCGGAGTCCTCGACCAGCCACTCGCCGGCCTTTTTCCCTTCTTCGACAAAGTCGGAGCCCAGGAAGGTGGTGTACAGGGAAGTGTCAGCCGAATCGATGGCCCGGTCGGTGAGGATCACCGGGATGTTGGCGTCTTTGGCTTCTTTCAGGACCGTGTCCCAGCCGGATTCAACCACCGGGGAGAACGCGATGACATCCACTTTCTGCTGGATGTAGGAGCGGATGGCTTTGATCTGGTTTTCCTGCTTCTGCTGCGCATCCGTGAACTTCAGGTCAATGCCGGCTTCCTTGGCGGATTCCTGGACATCCTTGGTGTTGGCCGTGCGCCAACCGCTTTCGGCACCCACCTGGGCGAAACCCATGGTGATGCCGTCCTCCGAGCCGCCGCCGGCGTCGTCGGAACCGCCGCACGCCGTCAGCGCGAGGGCCGAGACGAATACAACTGACATAAGGGATTTTCGAAACACTTCTGCCTCCTGGAAATCGGACCGCAGCCAGGAGCAGATGCACCGTCAGCGCTGCGCGGGCTTCGTGCCCTGCCAGAATTGTGACCGCTAACATTCCTGCGGTCAAGGGATATTTTTATCCCTTTGAGGACGGTCCGCAGGTTAAACGGCAAGGCCCGCCATCAGCATGGCGGGCCTTGCCTGGAGCCGTTGCGGCACCGGGACGGATCCGGAGCTATGCGTTGGCGGGAACCTTCGCTTCAACCGGAGCTGCCGGTTCCCCGTCCACGGGCCATGCCTCCGCCCGCGGCGGCTTGATCCGGTCAATGACCATCACGACCAGCAGGGAGGCAGCACCCCAGATGCCCAGGGTCAGCAGGTGCGAGCCCACTGTGTCGGAGCCGAAGTACAGGATGGAGCGGATGGACTCCACCGCGGCCGGCATCGGCAGGATCCCGTGCAGGATGCGGAAGATCTCCGGCTCCATGTAGACGGACATTGCCGCACCTGAGGCCGGGATGCCCAGGAACATCAGGATGCCGATCGCCGGCAGGATGGCCAGCATGCCGATGAGGCGTTCGAAGACGGCGGTGAACATCGCCACGCAGAAAATTGCGATGGCACCGGTTCCCCAGAGTGCCAGGAAGTGTCCGTCGATGGCGCCCACAAATACATCCACGATCAGCCAGAGGAAGGCGGAGAAACCTACTGCCCAGCCTGCGACGACGGGTAGCAGCTGCCGCAGCGGCCGGCTGGCGGGCGCGGCGGTGGCGCCCACCACGATGATCATGAACCCTGCCATGATCCAGCCCATGGCCAGGTACATGGTTGCCATGCCCATGGAATCCTCACCCGGCAGCGGCGCAACGTCCTCCACCGTCAGCTTCATCTGCTGGCCGGCGGAGACCTGCGTGAAGACCTGGGTGACCACCTGCTGCGCGCTCATGCCCGCGGCCTGGTTGGTGAAGAGGGTTGCCATGGGGTTCTGCGCCGACGGCAGCACGTAGGCGGCGGTGATTTCGCGGTCCTGCACCTGCTCCCGTGCCTCGTTCACGGAATCAAGCGCCCTTAGGTCGAAGAGTCCGGACATGTTTTCCTCCAGCCCGGCCACGGCCTGGTCCGCCTGTTCGGCGGTTGCGCCGACGACGGCGACGGGCATCTCCTGCGGTGCGGGCTTGTACATGGCACCGAGCATCATGGTCAGCATCATCGAGACCATCACCAGCGGGAAGAACGCCAGGGTGACGTAGCGCCAGACGCGGTTCTTCGGGCGCGGTCCTCCGTGCAGCGAGGCCACGTTGACCGGCAGCGGCTTGGCGTCGGGCTTGCGGCGCCGCTTCAGGGCGTCAAGGACAAGCGTCAGCAGCAGCGACGCCACGGTGCCGATTGCCAGCACCATCAGGTGCCCGCCTGCGCCGTCGCCGTCGAAGTAGAGCACCGACCGCAGGGACTCGCCCGTGGCTGCGGCCGGCAGGAAGCCGTGCAGGAACGGGTAGAGGGCGGGCATGGTGTGGACGGACATGCTCATGTTGGAGGCAGGCACGCCCAGCACCATCAGGAACAGCATGCCGGCCAGGACCGCCATGGGGCCCAGGATGCGGGTAAGGAACAGCTGGACGCTGCCCACGGCGAAAACCGAGAGCCAGCAGATGCCCAGCACGGCGGCGGTATGTCCCTCCACCACGCCCATGATCGGGCCGACGACGGCCCACACCAGTCCAGCGATCAACGCCGACCAGCCGGCCAGCAGCGGAACGAAGCGGCGGAAGCGCAGCAGCTCCGGCGAGTTGGACAGCACCAGGCTCAGCGGCATGTAGCCGGCCAGCATCAGGGCGGTGGTCATGAACATCGCGCCGAGTCCGGCCATGTCATTGTCCGGCAGCGGTGCCAGGTCTTCGGCCTGCAGGGCGAGCCCCTGGCCGAGCACCTGCGGTGCCAGCAGCGCCGTGACGGTACTTGACTGGGATGCTCCCGCAGCACCGGCGGTGTAGACAGTGGCGGAACCCTCGGCCACCATCACGGCACCGGAAACTTCGCGGTCAAGGACCAGCCGGCGGGCCTCCTCGGCCGAACCGGCTACCCGGACGTCCACGGCATCGGGGTCCGCGGACTCCAATGCGTCGGCGAAGGCATCGGCCTGCTGGCCGGCAACGGCAATGGGCATGTTGTGCGGTTCCGGTGAGTGCATGGCAGCCAGATATCCGCCCACCAGCATGGAAACCATCAGCAGCGGCATCAGGAACATGGCAACGTAGCGGCCGATTTTCTCTGCTTTGGCCCGCTTCGCAGCGGCAGGATCAAGCTCCTGGGTCTCCTGGAGGTCAGCCTCCGCCGGGTCAAACTCCGCCGGGTCAGCGGCCGGCGGCGAGTCGGTGGAGGTCGGATGGGGATTGGTCAAGAACGTGCTCCTGTGATGATTCAACGTAGGTGGTGGTGCGAAGTGCGCCGGAAACAGACCGGCGGTCGGTGGGACTCCCCAAAATTACGCCACATGGCGTAAAATTGGTAATCGGTCGGGAAACGACGCAGGGAAAGAGGGAGCAGCAGCATGGGACAGCACGGCGAGAAGGCCCGCGGGGCATTGCTGGATGCGGCGGAGGAGCTTTTTGCACGTTTCGGCATCGACGCCATTTCCAACCGGCGGATCGCCGAGCATGCGGGAACGGCCAACCACTCCGCTGTGGCGTACCACTTCGGCGGCCGTGACCAGCTGTTGCTCGCGCTGACCACCCGGCACCTGGAGGCCACCAACCGCCGTCGGGCCGCCCTGCTGGCGGACCTGCCCGCCGATGCCGCCCTGCCGGACCTGCTGGCCGCCATGATCCTGCCGTGGGTCGAATACCTGGCGTCGCTGCCCATGCCCAGCTGGCGGGCGCGCTTTGTAGCGCAGCTTCGTTCCTCTCCGTCAGGCCACGACGTGGCTGCACGTGCAGCCGGAACCAGTCCGGTAATGGACGAGCTGGTCCGGCGCACCCACGCGGCGGTCGGCGACGTCGCCCCTTCCGTCCTGTACGGCCGTTCCTCGATTCTCGCCAGCATGGTGCTGGGCGTGTGCGCCGACTACGAGGCCCGGATCCAGGACGGGATTGAATCAGCCAATTGGACCGGGGTCGGTTACTTCCTCATCGATGCCTGTGCGGGGATGCTGGCTGCACCGGTAACCCACCCCGGTGATTTCCTGGCCGACCCCTCGCAGGTGTACCTGCTTTAGGCCTCCGCAGGCGTCGCGCCTGCGAGCGCGGCAACAGCCAGCCCGGTCTCTTCGGCTACCAGGTCCGCGTTGATCGCTGCTCCCGCCATCAGCCCGGAGGAGGCCGAGGCTATGACCTGTGCCATGGGAACCGCCAGGTTGCCCGCCGCATATACGCCCGGAACCGACGTCGCGCCCGTGGGATCAGCCGGGATGGAGGTCCCGATGGCCAGCTTGCCCATGAACTGTTCCGCCGGTTCGAGTCCCAGCCCGGCCAGGTAGCCGGCGCGGGCTTCCAGATAGCTAAGGACCACCAGCGCGTCCCGCTCCACCAGGCGGCCGCCGGACAGCCACACGTCGGCCTGCCCCTCCACGCCTTCCACCGGGCCGGCTACCGTGCGGATGCCTCGTGCTGCCAGCTGTTCGGCCTGTGCGGGCTCCGGTTCGCCGGCGGTGTGGAGGAACACCACGACGTCGGCAGTGATCTGCCGCCAGAGCAGCGCCTGGTGCATGGCGGCATCCATATCCACGGCAAGGATGCCGATGGCTCTGTCGCGTACCTCCCACCCGTGGCAGTACGGGCAGTGCAGCACGGTGCTCCCCCACCGCTCCGCAAGCCCGGGCAGCTCCGGAAGCCGGTCCCGCACCCCGGAGGCGGCAAGGATGCGCCGGGCGCGCAGTTCCCGTCCGTCGGTCAGGACCACCCGGAACAGCCCGTCAGCGTCCCTGCGGATGGTGGCGGTATCGCCCGGCAGTACGGTTCCGCCGTACCCGGTCACTTCCGCACGCCCGCTCGCGTACAGCTCAGCCGGGGTCGAGCCTTCCCTGCCCAGGTAGTTGTGCACATGGGCGGCCGGAGCGTTGCGGGGATCCCCGGCGTCCACCACCACCACGGAGCGGCGGGCCCGTGCCAGGGCAAGTGCCCCGTTCAGTCCGGCTGCGCCGCCGCCGATGACGGCTACGTCATACGCAGCCTCCCCGCCGGATCCTGCTTCTTCCATTGGTGTAACCGCATTCATGTTGCTGTCCTCTCGTTCGGCCCGCCCACGGTGCGGCGGTTTCACTCAAGTCTCCGCAGCGGCCGGCGCAGTGGGCAACGAAAATTGCCGGTATGGCAAACTGCTCCTATGGATGCTTCCTTCCCTCTTGGTGATGTCGGCGAGCGGCTCCGCTCCCTCCGGACCGCACGGCGGGTAACCCTCGCCCGGGTCTCGTCCGATACCGGGATCTCCGTCAGCACCCTCTCCCGGCTGGAGTCCGGACAGCGCAAACCCACCCTTGAACTGCTGATGCCGCTGGCCCGCATCTACGGGGTCACGTTGGATGAACTCGTCGGCGCCCCGGCCACGGGCGATCCCCGCGTGCACATGCGGCCCGTGCGCCGGCACGGCGCCACGGTCATTCCGTTGACGGAACGGGCCGGCGGGCTCCGCGCCTACAAGTACATCCTCCCGGCGGCGCGTGCGGGCGCAGAGCCGACGCCGCAGACCCATGAGGGCTACGAGTGGCTGTACGTGCTCAGCGGCAGTCTCCGCCTGCTCCTGGGCGAGCAGGAACTGGTGCTGCAGCCGGGGGAAGCGGCGGAGTTCAACACCCGCACGCCGCACTGGATGGGCAATGCCGGCGCGGAAGCCGTGGAGTTCCTGGCCCTGTTCGGCCCCCAGGGCGAGCGGGCACATCTGCGTGCCCGCCCGGCTTCGCGCGCGGGAGCTAAGTGACGCCTGCTTCGGTTGGCAAAAACCCGACCGCCCGAACGAGGAGGCACAAATTACCGTTTTCCGCTGGATATCGGTAATTTGTGCCTTCTCGATCCCGAGAACGGTAAATCGTGCCTTTTTGATGCCTACGCGACGGCGTTCCGCGGCGCACCGGCCGGCCCCAAGCCGGTGCCGCGGGGGCCAAGGGCGCGGTCGTAAATCACGGAGCAGATCAACGCGGCGGCCACGGCTATCAGGATCAGGACCAGCATGCCGATGATTCCGCTCTGCAGCCCGGCGTCGGCTTGGGCGTCGAAGTACAGCACCGCCCGGTTGGCCATGGTCATCTGGTAGAGCGGCTCGCCCCGGGCTATGAAGCGGAAGAAGCCGGGCAAGGCCTCCAGCGGCACCACACCGCTGGCGGCCGGCAGGCCCATAAACACCACGTAGATGAGCGAGACAATCATGCCTGCGCTGCCCAACAGGGCAATCAGGGCCAGGGTCACGGCGGATACGGTGACAATGGACAGCCAGGTGGTGAGGAAGAACCAGCCGCCGTGCGGTATCGGCATCCCCACGGCGGCGGCCACCCACATCATCAGTCCGGCAGTGGGCAGCGCTCCCAGCACCACAATGCCCCACTTCAGCAGGTACGTGCTCCAGCGGCCCTGGCGCATCCGGGGCCCCAGGACAAAACGGGGCCCCAGCTCCACCGGTGTCACACCCAGGCGGGAGTCAACCAGGAAATGCAGGGCAACGGACCCGCTGAGCCCCACCACCATCAGCAACACCGAGTAGAAGAAAGCACCCATGCCCAGCGCAGTGCCTTCCTGCGGCGGGTTGTAGACCGATGTCCGCACGGCAATGGGATCCGCCAGCAGGTCGGCGGCAGTACCGTCCACCCGCGGTGCCACCTGCTGCTGAAGCTGCGCCGGCAGCTCGGTGCCCAGCCGTTCCAGTTGGCGTTGCAGATCCGCCTGCGCCGCCGTCTGGGCGGTTTGTGCGGCGGCGGTCAGCTGCTCGCCGAGCCCCTTGTCCGCCTGGTCAACCGCCGGGGTGATGGCATTGGTGGCCAGGCTGCTGGCCAGCGGTCCGGCCAGCGGATTGGTGTAAACGGTCAGCGACGGCCGGCTGACCTCCGTGTCCGTGAGGGCACCGCTCACCAAGGCGTTGGCGTCCGCGGAAAAGGTTTCGGGGATCACCACGGCCCCGTGGATCTGGCCCTTGCCCATCTGATCCCGGGCCTCATCCCAGGACAGCACCCGCAGGTCAATCTCATCCGAGCGGCTGAACGCCTGTTCCATCTGGTCGGTAATGTTCCGGCCGAGGTTCTCGCTGCCGCCGGTGGGTGAGTCCGCTCCTCTGTCCTCATTCACCACGGCAATAGGAAAGCGGTCCAGGTGGTTGCCGGGACTGCCGAGCCCGCCGATGTACAGCGCAGTTCCCGCCCCGCCAAGCAGCAGCAGCACCAACACGGGCAGCAGCCAGAGGCGCGGGGAAAGGTACGCGGCCGCCTTCGACGGCGCTGCGTGGGTCTGCCGTGATGGAGGCCCGGTTTGGGGTTCCGCCGGTTGCGCTGAATGTGCGGGCATGGGCATACCTCCCAAAGAACTGCAGGGATGTTCTCCTCCTACCGTTTGAGGTTACCGTCCGCCGTCGGCCGCCGATATGCCCGTCTGCCTCCCTGCGCACGGGAGGACCATATTCCTCCGGCCTTGACGTTGACGTTGCGTCAACTTCTAGGCTGGAGGCGACGGAAGGAGAGGCGCATGGACCTATCCATCAAGGATGTGGCCAGACTGGCCGGGACAACGTCCCGCACGCTGCGCCACTACGACAGCATCGGGCTGCTGCCGCCCAGCAGAGTGGGCAGCAACGGCTACCGGCGGTATGACCGCAGTGCCTTGGTGCGGCTGCAGCGGATCCTGCTGCTGCGCAGCCTGGGCCTTGGCCTGCCGGGGATCAGGCGGATCCTGGCGGGAGAGCAGGATGACGCCGCTGCGCTGGCCGGACACCTTGTTTTCCTGCAGGCCGAACAGGACCGGCTGCAGGCACAGATCACAGCGGTCTCCACAACCCTGGAGGCCCTCAAGGAAGGGAAGGACATCATGGCGGAGGAAATGTTCCACGGTTTTGACCACACGCAGTACCGCGAAGAGGTGGAACAGCGCTGGGGTCGTGAGGCCTACACCACCTCGGACCGCTGGTGGCGCTCACTCGATGACGGGCAAAAACACGGCTTCCAAACGGAACACCGGGCAATCCAGGACGAGTGGGACGCACTGCAGCGGCAGGGGCTCTCCCCTGTTGCACCCCAGGCGCAGGAGGTTGCCGGCAGGCATGCCGCATGGATCGCCGCCGGCTCCGGGAACCGGCAGCCGGAGGCGCAGATGCTGGCAGGGCTGGCGGAGATGTATGCAGCCGACGAGCGGTTCGCGGCGAACTACACCCGCGAGTTTGCTTCCGGTGCGCAGTTCGTCCGCGATGCGCTGGTTCACTATGCCCAGCACCTTGCCGGTTAACCTGCTTAGGTCCGTAGCCGGTTCAGCAACGCGTCAAGGACCGGGGCCTGCCCCTTGACCAGCTTGCTGCGGGCATCGGCCTCGGCGAACCACCCCGCATCGTCGATTTCTGGGTATTCGCGGAGAGTCCCGGATCCCTTCGGCCATTCCATGGCAAAGGTGTTGCTGGCAATCCGCTCCGGGGCGAAGTCCGCCTCGGCGGTGAAGACGGTAATGGTCTTTTTCGAGGACTGGCGGAAGCTGCCGAGCAGCACGTAGTCGGCCGCCGGAGCGGCAGTACCCATCTCCTCGGCGAATTCCCGCAACGCGGCAGCCAGCGGCTCCTCCTCCCCCGGCAGGTACTCCCCCTTCGGCACGGACCACGCGTGTGCGTCCTTCCGGGCCCAGAACGGACCGCCCATATGGCCGATCCAGACCTCCGGCCCGGACGGACCCCGGCGGTACAGCAGGATCCCGGCGCTGTGGATCATGCGTCCTCGAAGCCGAACGCGACCACTGCCGGAACTGCGGAGCGGAGACGGTCCAGGACGTAGCGTTCATGCGGGACGACGGCCGCGGGCAGCTCATCCAGGGAAAACCACTCCAGCGCGGCGGCTTTGCCGGGTTCCATGATCCGGGGCTCTCCCTGCCAGCGGGTGCAGGTGAAGAAGAAGTCCACCCGTTCGCTGACCGCCGTCCCGTCGCCGTTGGTGCGGTGCATGGCCGTCACGGGCACCAGGTCACCGGCGCCTATCCGGATCCCCAGCTCCTCGTATGCCTCCCGGACCGCGGCCCCCACGGCCGGCTCCCCTGCCTCCACATGCCCGGCAGCCGCCGTCGCCCAGTGTCCATCCATATACCCGGTCCCCTGCCGCAGCTGCAGGAGGACGTGGTCGTCCCGGCGGAGGATCACATAGCTGGCAGGCACTACTTGGAACCGGTGGAACACGGCGGATCGCTCTCCTTTGGCCGACGGACGGGGCTTCAGCCTATTCCAACCAGCCCTTGACCGGGCGTAACAAAAAACAAAGCACCCCGGTCCTGGGACCGGGGTGCTTTGTTTACTGCTGGTGCCCGAAGTGGGACTCGAACCCACACACCTTTCGATACTGCATTTTGAGTGCAGCGCGTCTGCCAATTCCGCCATTCGGGCGTGCCCTCTGTCACGAACAACGGGTAGTTGCCGTGTTGGGCGCAAAACAACTCTACATGCGGATAGGCTGATTACGTGAACTGCCGGTCCGCCGGCAGGAGAGACCGTATCTGAGGAGCCACCTGTGTCAGAGTCCACCGAGTCCGCGCCGTCGAACACCAACGCCCCGGCCCGCCGCGTTCTCGTCGCTGAAGACGAGACCCTTATCCGCCTCGACATTGTCGAAATCCTCACCGGCGAGGGTTACGACGTCGTCGGCGAAGCAGACAACGGGGAAAAGGCCGTACAGCTGGCCAACGAGCTTAAGCCGGACCTGGTGCTGATGGACGTCAAGATGCCGTTGATGGACGGCATCACCGCCGCAGAGCAGATCGTCAAGGCCCGCATTGCCCCCGTGGTCCTGCTGACCGCCTTCAGCCAGAAGGAACTGGTGGAGCGTGCCCGCGAGGCCGGCGCCATGGCGTACGTGGTCAAGCCCTTCACCCCGGCGGACCTGATCCCGGCCATCGAGATTGCCCTCTCCCGGCACGAGGAGATCAAGGCCCTCGAAGCCGAGGTCACCGACCTCAAGGAACAGTTCGCCACCCGCAAGCTGGTGGAGCGCGCCAAGTCGCTGCTGACCACCAAGATGGGGCTGACCGAACCCGAGGCCTTCCGCTGGATCCAGAAGACGTCCATGGACCGCCGCCTGAGCATGCGCGAAGTGGCCGAGACCATCATCAACCAGGTCAACTGATCCGCACCTGAACTGCAGCGGTTCCCTGCCGACACCGGGCACCGCATACAAAAGGTCCCGTCCGATTGGACGGGACCTTTTGTATGGAAGGAAGCATAGCGGGAAGCTAGATGGCCTTGGCCTTGCCCTTCTTGCTGTCCTTGACCGGCCACGGGCCGACCTTCTCCTTGATCCGCTCCTGGCCCTCGGCGCGCTGGCCGGCGTCGGCAATGTCGCCTACGCGGTGCACCTTGAGGTTGTTGGTGGAGCCTGCCTGTCCGGGAGGCGAGCCAGCAGCGATGACCACCAGGTCATTGTTTTCCACCAGGCCCTCTTCGAGCAGGGTGCGGTCCACCTGGGCAGTCATCTGGTCGGTGTGCTCGGCGAACTCCACCAGCATGGGTGCCACACCCCAGAACAGGGTCATGTACCGGTAGGTTTCCTCCACGGGGGTGAAGGCGAAGACCGGCTTCGACGGGCGCAGGCGGGACAGGCGCCGGGCCGAATCGCCGGACTGGGTGAAGGTACAGATGTACTTGGCATCCAGCTGGTCGGAGATTTCGACGGCGGCACGGGTGATGGCGCCGCCGCGGGTGCGCGGCTTGGAGCCCAGCGGCGGAACGCGATTCAGGCCGTGCTCCTCGGTGGACTCGATGATCCGGGCCATGGTCTCCACCGTGTCGATGGGGTACTTGCCCACGGACGTCTCGCCGGAAAGCATTACGGCGTCGGCACCGTCCAGCACCGCGTTGGCGCAGTCGGAGGCCTCGGCGCGGGTGGGGCGGGGGTTGTCGATCATGGATTCGAGCACCTGGGTGGCCACGATGACGGGCTTGGCCCAGCGGCGGGCCAGCTCAATGGCGTTCTTCTGCACCAGGGGAACCTCTTCGAGCGGCAGCTCCACGCCCAGGTCGCCACGGGCAACCATGATGGAGTCGAACGCGTCGATGATTTCCTCGAGGTTGGCCACGGCCTGCGGCTTCTCGATCTTGGCGATGACCGGCACACGGCGGCCTTCCTCGTCCATGATCTCGTGCACGCGGGCAATGTCGCCGGCGTCGCGCACGAAGGACAGGGCAACCATGTCGACGCCGCGCTGCAGGGCCCAGCGGAGGTCGTCCTCGTCCTTCTCGGACAGGGCGGGAACGTTCACGGCAACACCGGGCAGGTTGATGCCCTTGTTGTTGGAAACGTTGCCCGGTACGACGACCTGGGTAACCACGCTGGTGGCGGTGACGTCTACGGCGCGGAGCTTGACCTTGCCGTCATCGATCAGCAGGAAGTCGCCCACCTTCACGTCACCGGGCAGGCCCTTGTACGTGGTGGAGCAGATTTCCTTGGTGCCGGGAACGTCGTCGATGGTGATGGTGAACGTATCGCCCACGTTCAGGAAGTGGGGTTCCTCGGTGAACCGGCCGAGCCGGATCTTGGGGCCCTGGAGGTCTGCGAAGATGCCAACGGGCATTCCGAGCTCAGCGGAGGCCTTGCGCACGTTCTCATACGTGGCGTTGTGTACGGAGTGGTCGCCGTGGCTCATGTTCATACGGGCGACGTTCACGCCCGCGCGAAGAACCGCTACCGTGTTTTCGTAGCTGGCGATCGCTGGTCCAAAAGTGGCAACAATCTTTGCGCGTCTCATGTTTCCAGCCTAGTCTCCCTTGGCAGTTTCCGCATGGGATAAGGCCAGCGGGGCGTGCCGGAAGGGCCCCGGGCGGGGTGCCCATACGGCCTGCGTCCCCCGGCGAAAGGGGTCCGGCCTGCACAGATTCCCAGAAAAGGGCAAAACCGCCGCCCCATGCCGGGCTCCGCGGGCTCCAAAGGTGGGAATCTGTGCAGCGGCGCAGGTGCTCAGCCCCGCCGATACAGGACCCGGGCAGCGAGGAATGCTGACACAAGGAAGGCGGTCAGCCATCCCATCGCCACCCATATTTCGCTGCCCGCCGACTGGCCGGCAAGGAGATTCCGTATGCTGTCGACGATTGCCGTGACCGGCTGGTGTTCGGCGAACCAGGCGACCGGACCGGGCATGGTATCAACGGGCACAAAGGCGGAACTGATGAACGGCAGGAAGATCAGCGGATAACTGAAGGCGCTGGCACCGTCCACGGTTTTCGCCACCAGGCCGGCAATGACGGCCAGCCACGTCAGTGCGAGCGTAAACAGGACCAGAATGCCGACGACGGCGAGCCAGGCCGTGACGGAGGCTCCGCTCCGGAACCCCGCGAGAACGGCAACACCGTGGCGCTCATGGTTTTTCTCCCTGCTTTTCGACGTGGCGCTGAAGCTGTTCGATGCGTGCGGCGAGGAAGGACCAGGATCCCCAGAACTCCCGGAGGTAGTCCTCCCCCTCGGCATTGAGCGTGTAGACCTTGCGGGGCGGCCCCTTTTCGGAAGGGACTTTTTCGACGTCGACGAGCCCGCGCTTCTCGATGCGAAGCAGCAGCGCATATACGGTGCCCTCGGCAATGTCCGTAAAACCCTCCTGGCGCAGCCGTGCGGTGATGTCGTACCCGTACGCCGGCTCCGTCGCGAGGAGCGCCAGAACGATGCCCTCCAAAGTGCCCTTGAGCATCTCCGTCATCTGCTTGCCCATCGCCGCCCCGTCTGCGCTACTTAGTGATACCTAGTACTAGTAGACAGTAACACTAAGTACCGGTCACGCAAGAGGTTTGGACCGGGAAATTTATGCCGCCCGGCACAGCAAAGCCCGGAGACCAAGCCTTACTGGTCTCCGGGCTCGCGGCTGCCTGCCCACCAATTGGGCAGGTAAGGGTGCCTAGCCGTTCCGGTACGCACCGCCGTCGACGTCGGGCGTATGGCCCTCGGGCGTGTAGTAGCCGGACGGATACTGGCCCGGCGCATATTGGCCGGGCTGCTCCGGCTGGAACTGGCCCGGCTGGAACTGGTCCGGCGCATGCGGACCGGACGGGTACTGACCTGACTGGTACGGGTCGGACGGGTACTGGCCTGACTGGTACTGGTCCGGCCGGGGCGCCCCGCCCGCATTCGGCGGCAGGAACGGCCGTCCATCGGCGGTCAGCAGCGGGGCCGTGTGCTGACCCGGGTACAGCGGTGCCGGACCGGCAGCCACCGGCAGGACGTCGGCTTCCGCTCCCACAGTGGCGACGCCGAAGGGCTTGCCGACCTTGCCGGCCAGGACCGGCCTGAAGACGCCTACCAGTACCGCCAGGCCCACAACGAAGACATAACTGGGCACGTCGCGGTCCCGTCCCAGCACCACGGCGAGCACAATGAACAGGCCGCCCGCGACGATCCCCGCCACCAGGACAAGGAATGCCTTGGGCCGGAACCGGACCTCCACCGGCGGACGCAGCGGGTCCTTCCGCAGTTCCTTCGCCTCGGCGGCGGCCATCATCCGGAAAACCAGCGTCAGCATTCCCACCATGATCACCACAAGAATGACGATGAACGTCAGGAAACCCCCCATTTGTTTTGCCCCCCATATCAACCCAACGAATGTTTGTAAGTGCACTGAGGACAGTGCACCCACACCCTACCCGAGCGGGGGTGCTTCCCGGGGAAAACAAAGCAGGCACCGGAACTGTGTCCGATGCCTGCTTCACGGTAATGCGGTGGATCCGGGACCGCTAGAGCGGGGTAATCGCCCGGTCCGTCGGCGCCACCGGGGCCGGCAGACGGGTGCTGCCCATCAGCCACTGGTCCACGGCGGCGGCTGCGGCGCGGCCCTCGGCAATGGCCCAGACAATCAGGGACTGGCCGCGGCCGGCGTCACCGGCGGCAAACACGCCGGGCGTCCCGGTCATGTAATAGCCGTCGCGGGCCACGTTGCCGCGGTCATCGAATTCGGCGGAGACCTGCTCGGGCAGTCCGGCCGGTTCCGGGCCGGTGAAGCCCAGGGACAGGAACACCAGGTCCGCCGGGATGATCCGCTCCGTGCCGGCCTTGGGCAGGCGCTTGCCGTCCACGAATTCCGTCTCGGCCACCTTCACGCCGGTCAGCTTGCCGTTCTCCCCCACAAACTCGACGGTGGAGGCCAAGTATGTGCGTTCCCCGCCTTCCTCATGGGCGCTGGCCATTTCGAACAGCGTCGGGAACATCGGCCACGGCTGGTGCGCTGCCCGCTCGGTGGGCGGCTGCTGCCCGATGGCCAGGGTGGTCACGGACGCGGCCTGCTGCCGGTGCGCGGTGCCCAGGCAGTCCGCGCCGGTATCGCCGCCGCCCAGGATCACCACGTGCTTGCCTTCGGCGTTGATCTGGTTCTTCACCCGGTCCCCGGCCACGGCCTTGTTGGACTGCACCAGGTAGTCCATGGCGAAGTGCACGCCGGACAGTTCCCGGCCCGGGATGGGCAGGTCGCGCGGTACGGTGGCGCCGGTGGCGATCACCACGGCGTCGTAGCGGCGGCGCAGCTGCTCCCAGCTGATGTCCTTGCCCACCTCCACGCCGGTGCGGAAACGGGTGCCTTCGGCGCGCATCTGCTCCAGCCGGCGGTCCACCTGGATCTTTTCCATTTTGAAATCGGGGATGCCGTAACGAAGCAGCCCGCCGATCCGGTCGTCCCGCTCGTACACGGCCACGGTGTGTCCGGCACGGGTCAGCTGCTGGGCGGCGGCCAGGCCTGCGGGGCCGGAGCCGACGACGGCGATGGTGCGGTCGGTGAGCCGCTCCGGCGGGTGCGGGGTCACCCAGCCTTCACCCCAGGCTTCGTCGATGATTGAGACTTCCACCTGCTTGATGGTGACCGGCGGCTGGTTGATGCCCAGCACGCAGGATGCCTCGCAGGGTGCCGGGCACAGCCGGCCGGTGAACTCCGGGAAGTTGTTGGTGGCGTGCAGCCGTTCAATGGCCTCGGCGCCCTTGTCCCGCCAGGTCAGGTCATTCCACTCGGGAATGAGGTTGCCCAGCGGGCAGCCCTGGTGGCAGAACGGGATGCCGCAGTCCATGCAGCGTCCGGCCTGGGCCTTGAGCACCCCCTTTTCCTGCGCTTCATAGACTTCCTTCCAGTCCATGATGCGCACGGGCACGGGGCGCCTCGGCTGGGTCTCGCGTTCGCGTACTTTCAGGAATCCGCGTGGATCAGCCACCGGTAACCTCCAAAATCTGAGTCCAGGCCTCGGCGCCGTCGGGATCAAGTCCCGCAGCGGCGGCGGAGGCGCGGGCGCCGAGTACTGCTGCGTAGTCACGCGGCAGCACCTTGGTTATGCGGGATACGGTGTCCTCGAAGTTCTCCAGCAGCTTCTGCGCCAGATCGGACTCCGTCTCCTCCAGGTGGCGGATCAGCAGCGCGCGGACAATGTCGATGTCCTCGGCGTCCGGAGCTTCCAGCCGCAGCTCGCCGCGCTCCAGGCTGTCCTTGTTGACGTTGGCCGGGTCCAGGTCCACCACAAACGCGGTGCCGCCGGACATGCCGGCGCCGAAGTTGCGTCCGGTGGGTCCGAGGATGAGTGTCTGTCCCCCGGTCATGTATTCACAGCCGTGGTCGCCGATGCCTTCCACGACGGCGGTTGCTCCGGAGTTGCGGACCAGGAAGCGTTCACCCACCTGGCCGCTGAGGAACATTTCGCCGCTGGTGGCGCCGTAGCCGATCACGTTGCCGGCAATGACGTTCTGGTCGGCGGCAAAGGAATTGCCGCGGTCCGGCCGGACAATGATGCGCCCGCCCGAGAGTCCCTTGCCCACGTAGTCGTTGGAATCCCCCAGCAGCCGCAGCGTGATGCCGGCCGGCAGGAACGCCCCCAGCGACTGCCCGGCCTGGCCGGTCAGGCTGATGTCGATGGTGTCCGGGGCGAGGATGTCGGTACCGAATGTCTTGGTGACGGTGTGGCCCAACATGGTTCCCACCGACCGGTCAGTGTTCACCACGTCCAGGGCAATCCGTACCGGCGCACGGTTCTGCAGCGCGTCGGCGCTCATCTCGATCAGCTTGTTGTCGAAATGGGCTTCCAGCTCGTGGTTCTGCGGCACCATGTTGCGCAGCGGCGCCCCGGGATCCACTTCCGGTCCGCGCAGGATCGGCTCCAGGTCCAGTCCGTCGGCCTTCCAGTGGTCGATTGCCGCGGCGGTGTCCAGCAGTTCGGTGTGGCCGATGGCCTCTTCCAGCGTGCGGAAACCGAGTTCGGCCAGGATTTCGCGGATTTCCTCGGCGATGAACTCGAAGAAGTTCACCACGAATTCCGGCTTGCCGGTGAAGCGGCTGCGCAGTTCGGGGTTCTGCGTCGCCACGCCCACCGGGCAGGTGTCCAGGTGGCAGACGCGCATCATGACGCAGCCGGAGACCACCAGCGGGGCGGTGGCGAAACCGAATTCCTCGCCGCCCAGCAGGGCGGCCATGACCACGTCGCGGCCCGTCTTCAGCTGCCCGTCGACCTGCACCACCACACGGTCCCGCAACCCGTTGAGCATCAGGGTCTGCTGGGTTTCGGCCAGGCCCAGTTCCCACGGGGCGCCGGCATGCTTGAGCGAGTTCAGCGGGGACGCGCCGGTACCGCCGTCGTGCCCGGAAACGAGGACGACGTCGGCCTTGGCCTTGGTCACGCCCGCCGCCACGGTGCCGATCCCGGCCTCGGAGACCAGCTTGACGTGGACCCGGGCAGCCGGGTTGGAGCGCTTCAGATCGTAGATCAGCTGCGCCAGGTCCTCGATGGAGTAGATGTCATGGTGCGGCGGCGGGGAAATCAGTCCAACGCCGGGCGTGGAGTGCCGCGTGCGGGCCACCCACGGGTACACCTTCTGCGCCATCAGCTGGCCGCCCTCGCCGGGCTTGGCGCCCTGGGCCATCTTGATCTGCAGGTCCTGTGCGTTGGTCAGGTACAGGCTGGTGACACCGAACCGGCCGGAGGCGATCTGCTTGATGGCCGAGCGGCGCTCGGGATCGAGCAGGCGCTCCACGTCTTCGCCGCCCTCGCCGGTGTTGGACTTCGCGCCCAGCCGGTTCATGGCGATGGCCAGCGTCTCGTGCGCTTCCTTGGAGATGGAACCGTAGCTCATGGCGCCGGTGGAGAACCGCTTCACGATGCTGGACACCGGTTCCACTTCCTCCAGCGGAACGGGCGTGCGCTCCCCCAGTCGGAAGTCGAGCAGGCCGCGCAGGGTCATCAGGTTCTTCGACTGGTCGTCCACGCCCTTGGTGTAGGCCTTGAAGATGTCGTAGCGGCGCTCACGGGTGGCGTGCTGGAGGCGGAACACGGTTTCTGGGTTGAACAGGTGCGGCGGTCCTTCGCGCCGCCACTGGTACTCCCCGCCGTTGTCCAGCGGGCGGTGCGGTTCCTCCACGCCGTCGCCGGGGTACGCCTCGGCGTGCCGGGCTGCGGCTTCGGCGGCGATAACGTCCAGGCCGACGCCGCCGAGCTGGGTCTGGGTGCCGTGGAAGAACTCGTCCACCAGTTCCTGGCCCAGCCCCAGTGCTTCGAAGGTCTGGGCACCGCAGTAGGAGGCCACGGTGGAGATGCCCATCTTGGACATGATCTTCAGGACGCCCTTGCCCAGGCCCTTGATGAGGTTGCTCACGGCTTCCTCGGCGGTGACGCCGGTGATGTCGCCGTTGCGGACCAGTTCCTCGCAGCTTTCCATGGCCAGGTACGGGTTCACGGCGGAGGCGCCGTACCCGATGAGCGCGGCCACGTGGTGCACTTCGCGCACGTCTCCGGCTTCCACGAGCAGGGAAATCTTGGTGCGGTTGGCGCTCTTGAGCAGGTGGTGGTGCACGGCGGAGAGCAGCAGCAGGGACGGGATGGGTGCCCACTGTGCGTTGGAGTCGCGGTCGGAGAGCACAATGTACTGCACGCCGCGGTTCACTGCTCCGGAAACCTTCTCGCAGATTTCGCTCAGCCGGGCACGCAGTTCCGCTTCCCCTCCCTCGGGCCGGTACAGGCCGCGGACCTTCAGGGCAATCCGGTCCCCCTCGCTGTCCGTGAGGTTGGCGATCTTGGCCAGCTCGTCATTGTTGATCACCGGAAACTTGAGGGCGATCTGGCTGGTCCGAACCTGCTTCAGGGACAGCAGGTTGCCGTTGGGCCCGATCGAGGCCTGCATGGAGGTGACCAGTTCCTCGCGGATGGCGTCCAGCGGCGGGTTGGTCACCTGGGCGAAGGACTGCACGAAGTAGTCAAAAAGCAGTCGCGGCCGCTTGGACAGCACCGCAATGGGGGTGTCGGAACCCATGGCGCCCAGCGGTTCGGCGCCGGTGCGTGCCATCGGGCCCAGCAGGATCCTCAGTTCTTCCTGCGTGTAGCCGAAGGTGCGCTGGCGGCGGTTGATGGAGGCCTTGGTGTGCAGCACGTGCTCTCGTTCGGGCAGTTCCTCCAGGCGGACCTGGTTTTCCTTCACCCATTCCGCCCACGGGTTGGCTGCGGCGATTTCGGCCTTGATTTCGTCGTCTTCGATCAACCGGCCTTCGGCGGTGTCCACCAGGAACATCTTGCCGGGCGAGACGCGGCCCTTGCGGACCACCGTGGCCGGGTCGATGTCCACTACGCCCACCTCGGACGCGAGGACCACGAGGCCGTCGTCGGTGACCCAGTAGCGGGCCGGGCGCAGGCCGTTGCGGTCCAGCACCGCACCCACCTGGGTACCGTCGGTGAAGGACACCGCGGCGGGTCCGTCCCACGGCTCCATCAGCATGGAGTGGTACTGGTAGAAGGCCCGGCGGGCGGGATCCATGGTGGCATGGTTTTCCCACGCCTCCGGGATCATCATCATGATCGCGTGCGTAATCGGGCGGCCTGAGAGCATCAGCAGCTCCGCCACCTCATCAAAGGACGCCGAGTCCGAGGCACCCGGGGTGCAGATGGGGAACAGCTCTTCGGGCGTTTCCCCCAGCAGGGGGTTCTTCATCTGGGACTGGCGGGCCCGCATCCAGTTCCGGTTCCCCTTGACCGTATTGATTTCACCGTTGTGGGCAATGGTGCGGAAGGGCTGGGCCAGCGGCCAGGACGGGAACGTATTGGTGGAGAAGCGCGAGTGCACAATCCCCAGCCGGGTCTTGAACCGGGGGTCGGAGAGGTCCGGGAAGAACGGTTCCAGCTGCGCGGTGGTGACCATGCCCTTGTAAACCATGGTCTTGGAGGACAGTGAGGGGAAGTACACGCCGAACTTGTTCTGTGAGCGCTTCCGCACCCTAAAGGCACGGGCGTCCAGGTCACCGGCGGCGGCACCGTCGGCCGGGGCCAGGAACACCTGGACAAAGTAGGGCATGCAGGCGCGGGACATGGCGCCCACGAGGTCCGCCACAATGGGCACCTCGCGCCAGCCCAGCACGCTCAGTCCCTCGGATTCGGCAATGGCCTCCACACCGGCACGCGCGGTGTGCTGCTCGCGGTCTTCGGTGGGCAGGAACGCCGTACCGACGGCGTAGCCTCCGGCTGCCGGCAGCTCGAAGTCGACTACGGCGCGGAAGAACTCATCGGGAACCTGGGTGAGCAGGCCGGCGCCGTCGCCGGTACCTTCGTCAGCGCCCACTGCGCCGCGGTGTTCGAGGTTGCGCAGGGCGGTGAGGGCGGCGTCGACAATTTCGTGGGTGGGCTCGCCGCGCAGGGTGGCAATCACGGCCAGGCCGCAGGCGTCCTTTTCGTTTTCGGCCCGGTAAAGGCCGGAATCCTCCGGGAGCGCGGCAAAGCGGGTGAAGGGTGAGACTACGGTTTCAGAAGAGCCGGAGCCGGAAAAAGCAGACAGGGAATCAGTCATAAGAAGTGAGTCCTTCCCCCTTATAAGAGCGTCGGGAGGGGACAGCGCTGGCCCCACGGCGGGAATCCACTGAGGGACGCTCCGCGGCGTTGATTGATTTTACGGCTCACTTCAGCCCCGTAAACCCGGAACTTTCTCCGGTTTTACTGGGAGTTTGGGGTGCCGTTTACCGGCGCTTTTCCGGATGGGTCTCCCGGTACTGCAGCCGAATGGCGCCACGTCCCTGTGGCTTGCCGCCTGCAGTACCGGAAGGGTGACCCGGGGTGTTCAGGCGGAAGGTCCGTTGTCCTTGGACCGGCGAGGATTGGGGTCCTCGGTTTTTGTCTCTGCGAGATTAGCACGCGGCCGGCCTCCGGAACGCGCCGATTCCGCATTCGGGCCTTCTGTTTCGTTCTTGTTATCGACGGCCGTGCTTTCGGCTTCCGCCGACGGTTCGTGCCCGGGAAGGTAAAGGGAGCCTTCGGCACCCTTACGCGCCTTGGAAGTCAGGTAAACGAACATTGCCAGGGACGCCGCCAGCAACAGCACACTGGTCCACACGTTGAGGCGCTGTGTGACGCCAAAAAGCGTAATCATTTCGGCGTCGTCGATGCGCAGCAGTTCAATCCAGAGCCTGCCCACCGTGTAGAAGGCCACGTACAGCCAGAACAGGCGACCGCCACGGAGTTTGAACCTGCGGTCCAGGAGCAGCAGCAGCGCCACGCCGGCCAGGTTCCAGAGCGACTCGTAGAGGAAAGTCGGGTGGAACAGCGTGCCCGGGGCAGCATCAGCCGGGAAGTTGGCGTTGTCCGGATCGATTTCCAGGCCCCAGGGCAGATCGGTTTCCGCACCGAAGAGTTCCTGGTTGAACCAGTTGCCCCAGCGGCCGATGGCCTGGGCGAGCAGCAGCCCCGGCACGCCGACGTCGGCGAAGGTGGAGAGCTTGACGCCGGCCCGGCGGCAGCCGATCCAGGCGCCCACGGCGCCCAGCGCCACGGCGCCCCAGATACCCAGGCCGCCACGCCAGATCTGCGGGATCAGCGCCAGGTCCCCGTCCGCGCCGAAGTAGGCGTCCGGGGAGGAAATGACGTGGTAGAGCCGGCCGCCGATGATGCCGAACGGGATGGCCCAGATGGAAATATCCCACACGGCATCCGCGGGCAGTCCGCGGTCCTTCCAGCGCCGCGCGGTGAGCCACAGGGCCGCCATGATGCCGGCCAGGATGCACAGGGCGTAAGTGTGGATGGTCAGCGGCCCCAGGGAGAAGCTGGCGAACTCGGCACCGGGGCTGGGGATGCTCGCCGGCACCAGGATCGGGTTCATGCGCTGCCCTTCGGGGTTCCGGTGCTCAGTTCGCGGGTCAGTTCGGCCACAGCGGCGGTACCGCCGTCGCGCAGGGCGGCCACCAGGGCGGTGCCGACGATAACGCCGTCGGCGTAGGCACCGATCTCCCGCACGTGTTCGGCCCGGGAGACGCCCAGGCCCACGCAGACGCGTTCGGCGCCGGCGGCACGGGCGGCGGTCACCACGTCCTGGGCAGCGTCGCTGACGCTGTCGCGGGCACCGGTAACGCCCATGATGGACACGGCGTAGACAAAGCCGCGGCTGGCCGCCACGGTGCTCTTCATCCGGGCCGGGGTGGAGGACGGCGCCACCAGGAAGACCCGGTCCAGCCCGTACTTATCCGAGGCGTCGAACCATTCGCTTGCTTCATCCGGTACCAGGTCCGGGGTGATCAGCCCGGCTCCCCCGGCCTCGGCCAGGCGGCGGGAGAATTCCTCCACGCCCATGCGCACCACGGGGTTCCAGTACGTCATCACCAGCACGGCGGCGTCGGTGGCGGCGGTGATGCCGGCAACCACGTCGAAGACCTCGGCCACGCGGAAACCCTCGGCCAGGGCCTGGGTGGTGGCGGCCTGGATGACCTGGCCGTCCATCACGGGATCCGAATACGGGATGCCGATTTCAATCAGGTCGGCGCCGTTTTCGGCGAGGGCAATGCCGGCATCGATGGTTGCCTGCACGCTGGGGTAGCCGGCGGGAAGGTAGCCGATGAGCGCGGCGCGGCCGTCGGCGGCCGCCCGGTCAATGGCGGCCGCTGCCTTGCTCTGCTTTACCTCGGTGCTCACAGCTGTTCCCCTTCTTTGCCGATTTCGGCTTCGGCTGACTGGTCATCCAACAGGTTGAACCATTCCGCGGCCGTGGCCACGTCCTTGTCGCCGCGGCCGGAGAGGTTCACCAGCACGATCTTTTCGCCGACGTCGCCCTCCTCCTCGGCGAGGCGGCGGCCCACCTTCATGGCACCGGCCAGGGCGTGCGCGGATTCGATGGCGGGGATGATGCCCTCGGTGCGGCAGAGCAGCCGGAAGGCCTCCATGGCCTCGGCGTCGGTGATCGGTTCGTAACTGACCCGGCCGATGTCGGAAAGGTACGCGTGCTCCGGTCCCACACCGGGGTAATCCAGTCCCGCGGAGATGGAATGCGATTCGATGGTCTGGCCGTCGTCGTCCTGCATCAGGTAGGAACGGGCGCCGTGCAGGACGCCGGGGCGGCCCAGCGTGATGGTCGCGGCGTGCCGGCCGGTCTCGACGCCGTCGCCGCCGGCTTCGAAACCGAAAATCCGTACGTCGGGGTCATCGAGGAAGCCGTGGAAAATGCCGATGGCGTTGGAGCCGCCGCCGATGCAGGCGCAGACGGCGTCCGGCAGGCGGCCCGCCTGCTCGAGCATCTGGGCGCGGGCCTCATCGCCGATCACTTCGTGGAAGTACCGGACCATGGCCGGGAAGGGGTGCGCGCCGGCGGCGGTGCCCAGCAGGTAGTGGGTGTTATCCACATTGGCGACCCAGTCCCGCAGGGCCTCATTGATGGCGTCCTTCAGCGTCCGGGAACCGTTGGTCACCGGGATGACCTTCGCGCCGAGCAGTTCCATGCGGGCTACGTTCAGTGCCTGTCGGCGGCAGTCTTCCGCGCCCATGTAGACCACGCATTCCAGGCCCAGCAGGGCCGCGGCCGTGGCACTGGCCACCCCGTGCTGGCCGGCACCGGTTTCGGCGATCACGCGGGTCTTACCCATGCGCTTGGCCAGCAGGGCCTGGCCCAGCACGTTGTTGATCTTGTGCGAGCCGGTGTGGTTGAGGTCC
Source organism: Arthrobacter sp. Y3224198 (assembly GCF_059090025.1). NCBI lineage: Bacteria > Bacillati > Actinomycetota > Actinomycetes > Micrococcales > Micrococcaceae > Arthrobacter > Arthrobacter sp. Y3224198. Next base: position 214,308 of record NZ_JBNHFG010000001.1, on the reverse strand, counting down.
TCGCGCTTGAGGAAGATCCGCACCCCGCCGGCGTGCTCGGAGAACCGCTTGGCCTCGGTGAGCAGGGACGGACGGCCGGAGTAGTTCTTGTTCAGGTCCGCCACCTGGGCGCGAAACTCCGGATCGGCCTTGGCCTTTTCGAACGTGTCTTCCAGCTCGTCCAGCGCGGCAATCAGGGATTCAGGCATCCATCGGCCGCCGTATTCGCCGAAATACGGACCGGAGGCATGGCGCAGGGAGGAGACCCCTCCGCGCAGGAAAGCCTCAGTGAGGTGTCCGGATTCTGCGGCAGCACCGGCTGCCTGGGCCTGTTCCGACTTCATGGTGCATGTCCTGTCCTGCTTGTGCCCGGGTGCGTGCAGCCCGGGCAGAGGGGTGTGGTGCTATGGGTCAGCTTTCACCGTCGGGTCGCCAACCGCGGCCGGCAATGGCCTTGGCGCCGGTGGCAGTGAATTCGCTGATGGTTTCGGCCGGGGAAGCGTGCCGGACGAGGGCCTCGCCTACCAGCACGGCGTTGGCTCCGTTGGCGGCGTAATGCCCGACGTCGGCTGCGTCGCGGACACCGGACTCGGCGATCACCACGGGGCCGGCGGGGATGCTGCCGGCAAGTGCCGCGAAGACTGAACGGTCTACGTCCAGTGTCTTGAGGTTGCGCACATTGATGCCGATCAGCCGGGCGCCCAGCGTCACGGCACGTTCGACTTCCTCAGGGGTGTGGGTCTCCACGAGGGCGTTCATGCCCAGCTCATGGGCCAGGTCCAGGAAGGTGCGCAGCTGCTCATCATCCAGTGCCGCGACAATCAGCAGGACCAGGTCGGCGCCGTGGGCGCGTGCTTCCCAGATCTGGTATTCGTCAACGGTGAAGTCCTTGCGCAGCACCGGGATGCCGACGGCGGCGCGTACGGCGTCGAGGTCGGCGAGCGTGCCCTTGAAGCGGCGCTGTTCGGTGAGGACGCTGATCACGGCCGCTCCCCCGCGCTCATAGGCTGAGGCGAGGGCTGCCGGGTCCGCTATGTCCGCGAGGGCGCCCTTGGAGGGGCTGCTGCGCTTGACCTCGGCAATGACCCGCAGTTCGGTGCGGGGTTCTGCCGTACCGCCCAGTGCGGCGTAGGCGTCCAGCGGTGCCGGGGCGCGCAGGGCCTGCGCGCGGAGCTCCTCGAGCGGGACAACCTGCCGGCGTTCGGAAAGATCCTCCCGGACGCCGGCAATGATGTCGTCGAGAACGCTCATTTAGTGGCTGCTGTTCTTCAGCTTCGAGCCGTTGACGCCGTAGCCTGCCTTGCGCATGATGAAGCCCACGAGCAGGCCGATCAGCATCACGGCGATGCCGGCGAAGAAGCCGACGTAGCTGGCCAGGACGTAGGCGACCGACGAAACGGCGGCACCCACAATCATGATCAGGACGCAGGTCCAGGCGGCGGGGGTGTTGCCGTGGCCGATGGTTTCATCGTGGATGCTGGCGTGGCTCTCGCCTTCGTTTTCCTGGCCGGCGTCAAGGTGCTGGTCGGTGGCGTTTGTGCTCATGGTGAATCTCCTCTTAACGAATCTGGGTTCCATTCTGCCATTACTGGGCGGAAACCCTTTCACATATTGCGCCGGTGTCCGGTGCAATTCGGTGGTCTGCGGTCCGGCGGAGGGCTGATGCCCCCGCCTCTGCCGGTCCGGAAAGCTACTTGTCCGTGGGGTCTTCGCCGCGGGTGAGGCGGTCCCAGCCGTCGATTTCGTCCATCGGCTCTGCGGTGTCCTCCGCAGGGCCGTCCGTATCCGCTCCGGTGTCCCAGGCCGCGTCCGCGCCGGTGTCCCGGGTACCCGGGACAGTACTGCCGGCGTCGTCAGCTCCCGCCGTCGCGGCAGGGGACGGTGCGGCGGCGTAGCGGCGGGAGGTGGTCCAGTGCCGTCCCGCCAGGGCCAGCCACACGCCGGAGAGGGCCATGAGGATGCCGGCCACCAGGGCCACGTAGGGTACGGCGGTCAGTTCCACCACGGTGCCTTCGGCGGAGGTGACGCCGATGGCCTTGCCAATGGCCCCGGCGGCGCCCTGCAGCGGGTCGCTGATGATCCGGTAGCTGGCCGCGGCCACGCCCACCCCGGCAACCACCAGGATGACGGCGGTGATCCAGCGTCCCACCCGGCCGGCGATGGCGGCTGCCAGCGCAGCGGCCACACCCACCACGGCGAAGGCGGTGACGGCGGTGGCGGCGTCGGACCCGGACACGGCCACGTCGGGCGTGGCTACGGTGGTGGTTGGCAGGGCAACGTTCAGCCAGGTGCGGGTGGTGGTGCCAAAGGCCAGGGCTGCCAGCAGCACTGCGCCCATGATAACGGTGGCCTTGCGCTGCCAGCGCGGAGCGGTGCGGGGTGCTGCGGGATCGGTGGTGCTCACTTGTCTGCTTCCTGGGGATTGGTTTCCGCGACGGTTTCCAGCGACCGGGCGATCAGGGCCGCCCGCAGGGGTGCGGCGGCCTTGTTGACGGTTTCCTGGGCTTCCGCCTCGAGATCCGAGTCGTTCACGATGCCGCCGCCGGCCTGCACGTAGGCCTTGCCGTCGCGCAGCAGGGCCGAGCGGATGGCGATGGCCATGTCCATGTCTCCGGCGAAGTCGAGGTATCCCACCACGCCGCCGTAGATGCCGCGGCGGTGCGGTTCCACCTCATCGAGCAGGCGCAGGGCCCGCGGTTTCGGGGCGCCGGACAGGGTGCCGGCAGGGAATGTGGCGGCCAGCACGTCATAGGCGCTGGACTCCTCCGCGAGCCGGCCGACGACGGTGGAGACCAGGTGCATGATGTGGCTGAACCGCTCCACCTCCATGAACTGGGTGACATCGATGCTTCCCGGCCGGCACACCTTCGAGAGGTCGTTGCGGGCCAGGTCCACCAGCATGAGGTGCTCTGCCCGTTCCTTCTCATCGGCGAGCAGCTCCTCGGCCAGCGCCCGGTCCAGCTCCTGATTTTTCCCGCGGGGACGCGAGCCGGCAATCGGGTGCGTAATCACGTCGCGTCCGGTCACGGTGACCAGGGCCTCCGGAGAGGAACCCACCACATTGAAGGGGTTGCCGTGGGCGTCTTCGAAGTTGAACAGGTACATGTACGGGCTGGGGTTGGTGGCACGCAGCACCCGGTACACGTCCAGGGCGTCGGCGCGGCAGTCGGCTTCGAACCGGCGGGAGATGACCACCTGGAACACCTCGCCGTCCACAATGGCCTGCTTGCCGCGCTGCACGGCCCGGGTGTAGTCCGGCTTCGGCCAGCTTTCCTTCACGTTTGCGGCCACGTCAATCACGGTGTCCGGCGCCATGACGGACGCGGCCTGCGGCGTGGGGGCGGCCAGGCGGGCGAGCATGGAGCGGACCCGGGCCACGGCGTCGTGCCAGGCCTCGTCCACCCGCTCGTCGGAGCCGTCGAAGTTGATGGCGTTGGCCACCAGGGTCACGGTGCCGTCGCTGTTGTCATGGATGGCCATGTCGGAGACCAGGTTCATGGCGATCTCGGGCAGGTCCAGGTCATCGGCGGGCGGATTGGGCAGTTTTTCCCAGTGCCGCACGGATTCCCAGCCCACAAAACCGACCATGCCGGAAGTGAAGGGCGGCAGCCCCTCGAAGCGTTCGGTGGCCAGCAGGTCCACGGTGCGGGCCAGGGCTTCCACCGGGCTGCCGTCCACCGGGACTCCGGCGGGCGGCTTGCCCAGCCAATGTGCCTTGCCGTCCAGGGTGGTCAGGGTGGCACGCGAGCGGGCGCCAATGAAGGAGTAGCGGGACCAGACGCCACCGGACGCGGCGGACTCCATCAGGAAGGTGCCGGCTTCGCCGCCCGTCAGCTTCCGGTAGATGCCGATGGGCGTGTGGGCATCCGCCAGCACGGTCAGGCGCACGGGAATGACCCGGTGCTGGGCGGCCAGGGACCGGAATTCGTCCAGGCCGGGACGGATGGTTCCAAGATCCTGCATGTTCTCCTGCTTCTTCCCTGCGGTGTTCGGGGCGGACATGGTGGGGCGGGGCTGGTGCGGCGTCTCTGCTGCGCCGGGGCTAGCCGGCCGCGGGGGCGCCGACGACGGCGGCCAGCTCACGGCCGTCGAAGCAGGTGCGGGTTCCGGTGTGGCAGGCGGCGCCCACCTGGTCCACGCGGACCAGCAGCGCGTCGCCGTCGCAGTCCAGGGCCACCGATTTCACCCACTGCACGTGCCCGGAGGTATCCCCCTTGCGCCAGTATTCCTGCCGGGACCGGGACCAGAAGGTCACCCGCCCGGTGGTCAGCGTGCGGTGCAGGGCTTCCTCATCCATCCAGCCGAGCATCAGCACCTCGTTCGTGTCGTACTGCTGGACGACGGCGGCCACCAGCCCGGCGTCGTCGCGCTTGAGGGCGGCGCGCAGTTCGGCAGGCAGGTGCGGATTCTGGGGCGAAGGTGAGGATGACATCGTCCTAATTCTAGTGCCACGGGGTATCTTGCCTGCGAACGGCCGGTAACGTGCCGCCACAGCGCCGAAATCCGGCGTTCCATGCTAGTTTCAGCAGTGATGCATTACGTAGAACCGTCCCGTGAAGTCCTCGCCGAGACCTTGCTTGCGGCGGGTCCCCACGCGCCCACGCTCTGCCAGGGGTGGACCACCAAGGAGCTGGCCGCGCACCTCTACCTGCGCGAGCACAAAATCAGCTCCGCCGTGGGTCTCTTCGTGAAGCCCCTGGCCGGCCGTGCGGACAAGGCTTTGGCCGAAGTGGCGCAGAAGGCGTCCACCACCGAGAGCTACGCCAAACTGGTCCGCTCCTTCCGTGCCGGCCCTCCTGCCTACTCCCCCATGCACCTGAAATCCGTGGACAACAGTGCGAACCTCAGCGAGTACTTCGTCCACACGGAGGACGTCCGCCGTGCCGCTTCGGACCGCTGGGCGCCGCGCGCCCTGGACAGCGATTATTCCGATGCCCTGTGGGCGGAGCTGATCAAGCGTGCCGCCATCCTCTACCGCGGCGTGGACCTGGGCATTGTCCTGGTCCGGCCGGACGGGCCCCGGCACGTGGCCAAACGTGCACCGGTTTCAGTGGCCATTGTGGGTGAGCCGGGTGAGCTGCTGATGCATGCCCACGGCCGCACCCGGCACGCACTGGTGATGTTCGAAGGCCAGCCGGACGCCGTCGCGCTGCTGGAGAGTGCGGAGATCGGGATCTAGCTCTTCCGCTTCTCCGGCCCTCCGTATCGCCCATGCGTGTCGCGGGGACTTTCCCGGTCCCCCGTGGGATTTCCGCCCGCTTCACTGCATGGCAGCAGCAGTCAGCAGCACCGCGAGCCAGGGTTTCCGCGACCCCCGAATCTGCCCGTATTACGCCAAAGGGGCGGCCCCTGGGCAAGGGGCCGCCCCTGAAACCGGGTCCGGGTTAGCTGGCGGAGTCGGCTTCGGGTTTCTCCGGACTGTGCCCGGCGGCTGCCGCCCGGGCGTCGCCGTCTTCGTGTCCGTCCTTCTTGCCGCCCTTCTTACCGAACGGCAGGACCTTCATCAACGGGTGCAGGACCGCCATGACCACCAGGCCCCAGGCCAGCCCGACGACGGCCGAGCACAGGGTGTTCACGAGCCAGCCGAGGAAACCGCCCACAACGGCAATCCCGGCCACGGGGTGTTCCAGGGTATGGACCAGGTCATAGGGCGCGTGCCAGCCGAGGTCGGACACGCCCACGAGCATGATGTGGCCGCCCACCCAGAGCATGGCGATGGTTCCGACAAAGGTGATGGCCGCCAGGACGGCGGGCATCCCCCGCACCAGCATCCCGCCGAAACGCTGGGCGCCGGCAGACTCCTTCTTGGCGAGATGCAGGCCGATGTCGTCCATCTTGACGATCAGGCCGACGGCCCCGTAGACGAGGATAGTGATCGCAATGGCCACGACCACCAGGCTGATGGCCTTGACCCAGATGGACGCGTCGCCCACTTCGTTCAGGGCGATGACCATGATTTCGCAGGACAGGATGAAGTCCGTGGTGATGGCGCCCTTAACCACCTTGGACTCAGCGTCCGGGCCGCGCTCCACTGCAGGCGCGCCCTTGTCTTCATGGTGGCCGAAGAACTTGTGCCAGACCTTCTCCGCACCCTCGTAGCAGAGATACGTGCCGCCCAGCATCAGGATGAACGGGATCACGCCGGGGATAAAGGCACTGACCAGCAGCAGCGCCGGCAGGATGAACAGCAGCTTGTTCCGCAGCGATCCCCAGAAGATCTTTTTGATCATCGGCAGTTCGCGTGAAGGGTCCGCACCGGAGACGTACTGCGGGGTCACCGCGGCGTCGTCAATCACAACGCCCGCGGCCTTGGCTCCTGCTTTAGCGGCACCGGCGGCGATGTCATCCACCGAAGCGGCGGCTATGCGTGCCAGGGCAGCGACGTCATCCAGCAGGGCAACGAGCCCGCCGCTCACAGTTCAGCTCCGTGCTGGTACGGTACGGGCAGGTGCTCACGGTGGGCGCCCTCCAGGCGCAGAATTGGCATGGACCCAATTATAGGTGGGGCTGGGACGGCGGACACACTACGCCGGGAGCGCTCCGCCCTCCACCAGGATTGCATGCACTATGGCCCATTGGGCCCAGACGAAGACCAAGATCAATGCCGTTCCAAAGATTGGCACCCTCACACGGGCTCCCTTTCCCATGTGATGGGCATCAGGCTTCCGTGTTGCCCTCCACAGTCCCACGAGGGGCACAAAAACGGGCAGTATCGCTAGCGGCATGGGTACCCCGTTCCTGCCAAACTGGCCGTCGTAGGGCAACTTCGTGCTTAGGGGAACACTCAGTAAAACAAACACCGCCAAGGCTGCGCAGACCGCCGTGGCGGCGACACATAGGATTCCCATAATCCTGGTGGTCTTCTTTCCCATCAGAAGATCGAGCTCGGTCAGCTCCTCGCGAGGGCGTCCATTCAAAAGCACCGGGCGCTCTTCATCTTCCACTGTGAGGCTCCCCTTCTAAAACGGATTTACAAACACCAGAGATAAATTCTGGCATCTTTTCCGGGAGATTCTTCCCGGAGTAGATGCGCCCCGGCTTTACGCCGGTGGCGTCTCGCGCCAGCCCTGCCCGTCAGCACCTACCCCGGTGTCATGTGCGAAATCCGTGAGCCTTTGCAGGAGGGTTTCGTATTCGGTGTTCAACCCTTCGTCGAAGGCTCCGTCACGGTACACATATCGGTCGCCGAGGCTGCCACTGCCTTTCCCGAAACTGCCCCTAACCCATTCCCTTGCTTCTGCAAGTGCGCGGGAGGAAGTATCGGTTCGCAGCTTCCCGGCCAGGGCCGCATACTTCCCGCCGAGCTCCTGGAGGCCCATGACGCCCAGAATAAAAGCAAAACGCGACATATCGTCCGGCAAGGAGCCGAGGTTGCCGCCGGGGAGCGGACGCCCGTACGGGTAGTCCACCCATTCGCCCGGCCCACCTCTGCCCGCCACAGCCTTCGCCCCGCTGATCGTGGCGTGGTAGTCCGCCGGATATCGTGCACCTTGCAGCACGTCATCAATATTGACGTCCAGCTCCACTTCTCCGTTGGCAAAACGTACATCGTAGGACAGGTATGCCGCTCCGAAGAGCAGTGACCGGCGTTTCCGCGGTATCCATCTGGCCCTCACATGGACCGGCATGGCGTTTTCCACTAGCGTTCCTGCACCGCCGACGCGGGGATCGCGTCTGCGAGCCATACTCCCGAATCGGACCGGTAGAAGCTAATCCCTTCTGCGGCGGCAATGCCGGTATCGATGGTGAGGATCACCGGGTCCGTGTCCTTGCGGCGCCCCACTTCCCTAGCCTGTTCCACCGTGTCGGCCAGGTGGACGTACTGCCGGCTCATGGGAAGCAACCCGGCGTTCAGGATGGCGGGCACGGTGTCCCGGGAGGTGCCGTGGAAAAGTTCGGCCGGGGGCTGGACCGGTTCAGAAACCTGCTGCACGGGGACGGAATGCCCGTGGACAGCCCGGATCCGGCCGTCCCGTATCTGGTGCCGCTTTTTCGTGGCTGCTTCCAGCACCTCGTGCAGCGTGGTTTCGTCAACGGATTGCCACTGCGGTCCCATCCGGTGCAGGGCGGACAGCACGTCGGTGACTGGCGCCCATCCTTCGGCGTCGAGGCTTAATCCGTACTGTGCCGGGGCATGGCGCAGCGCGTGGGACAGCACGCGGCTGATTTCTCGCGCTGTGACAGGGGTGGTCATGGCGGAATTCCTTTCGCTCCGCCGACAATGTTCGCGGAGACCGGGGGGGATTGAATCTGCATTATGCCCTACTTAGGGTGAGGGCAGTCCGATCGCAACGACACCGCCCACCCCACCCCACCCGGGAGCCGATCATGACCCGTGTTGACCTCAACATCTCGCTGGACGGTTTCGCCACCACTACCGACCAGACGCCCGAGAATCCGTTTGGTGAGGACTGGGCACGGCTCACCGCCGCCTATGCGGCCACGCGGACGTTCCGGGAGCGGGTGCTGCACGACGACAGCGGACAGGGAAACACCGGCGTCGACGACCGTTATGCCCAGCGCTACTTCGAGAACGTCGGCGCGGAGATCGTGGGTGCCGGGATGTTCGGCCTGCACGCGAACCCGGACGACGCCGACTGGCGGGGCTGGTGGGGCGAGGATCCGCCGTTCCACGTGCCGGTCTTCGTGCTGACGCACACGCCCCGCCCGTCGCTGGACATGGCCGGCGGTACAACGTTCCACTTCCTTAGTGCGTCACCACGGGAAGCCCTGGAGACCGCAGCCGGCGCTGCCGGCAGCGGCGATGTCCACATCGGGGGCGGTGCGGAGACTGTACGCGAATTCTTCCGGGCAGGCCTCGTTGATGACCTGCACGTTGGCATTGCGCCCATCATCCTGGGGCGCGGTACGCGGCTCTGGGACGACCTGCGGGGCCTGGAAAGGGACTGCGAGGTCAGCACGGAAACGGCACCGAGCGGGACTACGCATGTCACGTTCCGCCGCAAGTAGCCGGCAGGGAGGACATTCGTACGAAGAAGACGTGCGCCCTAGGCATATTTTTCGAGGAACCGGGCAGAGAACTCCAGATATGCCTTAGACGCCATATCCGGCTTGTCAGCAACCTCCCGGGCGTGGCCGCGGACAAACTCGACGGCCTCCGCCCGCCGTCCGGTCAGGACAAGGGCAATCGGATAGGTCTGCCACGGGACAGCCTGGTTGACCTGGAAGTGGGAGGGCGGGCGCAGCTTGTCCACAACGCCCTCGGGTTCGCACAGGGATTGCATAAACGGAATGCCCCACAGGACCACGGCATCCAGCACCTCTTCCAAACGGAAGGGCTCCCCTTTCTCCTGCCTCACACGCCACTGCGCCAGAATGAATTGCGCACAGCTGTAGGACTCCGGGAGCAGGGTATACAGCGGGCGGGTCAGGGTCGCAGAGGTGCTTTTCGGGAGATGGGGATTCAACTCGTGAAAAATACGTGAGAGGGGCTTCCAGCAGATCCCCACCACCGGAGTCACATTCACTGGACCCGCACCGTAGTACGAGGCACGGTTCAGCCCCAGCCATCCCAGCCAGTCTTCGCCCAGATCCAGTGTGTGGATGCCTCTGGACTTACGGAACCCGTGCCCTTTGAGCAGGGCACCCCACGCAGCGTCCAGTTCCCGACCCAACGACATGCTTCTCCCCCGTTGCCCGCACCAAACCTGGCTACACCTTAACGCAGAAACGCCCCGCCATACGGCGGGGCGCCTCTGCAGGTAACTAACAGGTTAGATAGTTGCCGCGTCGATGACGAACCGGTACCGCACGTCGGACTTGAGCACACGCTCGTAGGCGGTGTTGATGTCCTTGGCGTCGATCAGTTCCACCTCGGGGGCGATGCCGTGCTCGGCGCAGAAGTCCAGCATTTCCTGGGTTTCGGCGATGCCGCCGATGTTGGATGCGGCGTAAGAGCGGCGCTTGCCCATCAGGGTGAATACGGAAATCGGCATGGGCTCGGGCGGAGCGCCCACGCTGACCATGGTGCCGTCCAGGCGCAGCAGGGCCAGGTACTGGTTGAGGTCCAGCGGGGCACTGACCGTGTTGATGATCAGGTCGAACGTGTTCTGCAGCTTCTCGAAGGTGCTCTCGTCGCTGGTGGCGTAGTAGTCCTTCGCGCCGAAGCGCAGCCCGTCCTCCTGCTTGCTCAGCGTCTGGGACAGCACGGTCACGTCCGCGCCCATGGCGACGGCGATCTTCACGGCCATGTGGCCCAGGCCGCCCATGCCGACGACGGCGACGCGCTTGCCGGGGCCGGCGTTCCAGTGTGCGAGGGGCGAGTAGGTGGTGATGCCGGCGCAGAGCAGCGGCGCGGCTGCTTCATAGGAAATGCTCTCCGGGACGCGCAGCACGAAGTCGTCATTGACCACGACGGAGGTGGCGTAGCCGCCCTGCGTGATGGTGCCGTCCACGTCCTTGCTGGCGTAGGTGCCGACGTTGCCGTTCAGGCAGTAGTTCTCCATCCCGGCCTTGCAGTTTTCACACTCGCGGCAGGAGTTGACCATGCAGCCCACGCCCACCCGGTCTCCGATCTGGTGCTTGGTGACCTCGGCGCCGACGGCGGCGACGGTGCCCACGATTTCGTGGCCGACCACCTGCGGGTAGGCAATGGGTCCCCACTCGCCGCGGACCGTGTGGATATCGGAGTGGCAGATGCCGGCGTAGGCGATGTCGATCAGCACGTCATGCGGGCCGACCTCGCGGCGTTCAATGGTGGTGGGAACCAGCGGATCCGTGGCGGAGGTGGCGGCGTAAGCGCGTGCGGTAGTCATATTTCTCCAAGCTGTGGGGGAACAGTGCCATGGGGCACATTAAGCACAAGTCCGTGCCGGCGTCGTTTATTTCCTCGGCCGTCGTTCCGGCTGTGAGCCTGGGCGCACCGATAGTATTGGGGAGCGGTTTGCGCCGCACCGGGCTGCCCGCTCGATCCCCCGCCGTCGCAAGGAACCTACCGTTGAACAGAAAAACACTCAAGGATCACGGTTTCTCCGGTTTCCGGCCGATCGCGGGCCTGGAGACCAACCGGATCCCGCAGCGGCAGGGAGTTTTCGCCGTCGTACGTCCCGAGGGGTTTGAACCGCGCTTCCTGGCCAAAAGCACTGCAGGCGTGTTCAAGAAGAAGGATCCCTCGCTGGCTCCGGCGGAGCTGTCCGCCGAGTGGGTTCCCGATGCGGACGTCCTCTTCCTCGGCAAGGCCGGCGCCGGCAGCAAGGGCAACCGGGGGCTGCGCCGACAGATCGCAGAGTTCGTGGACTTCGGCAACGGGAAACCGCCGGGCCACTGGGACGGCCGGCTGATCTGGCAGCTTGCCGATGCGGGCAAGCTGCTGGTGGCGTGGAAGGAACTGCCGGTGGAGGAACTCAACGGGGCCCTTGCGGGGTACCAGGCGGAGTTTGTGCGGCAGTACGGCCGCCTGCCCTTCGCCAACATGGTCCAGGCCCGGGCCTAGGACAAAAGTCCGGCAGGATCTAGAAGTGGGCGTACGGGTCGTTGAGCGCGGCGCAGCGCCCGCTCCCGGGCGACCCTACACGATAAACAGAGTCGGCTGGCCATAGTCTTGATCTATGCATGAGGGAAACGATCCAGGAAATGGCCCGTTTATCGGTACTGAGGGAAATTCAAAACGTGCCGTTGACGCATCTATAGATGCGCTAGCAATCGTTTTAAGCGGAGCCCTTCCCCCTGCGGCTCCCTACATCGTCGGGGGTGCCACATACCTAAAGGGGGTAGGCACAACACTCCAAGAGCACCAAGACCGGAATATCCAGCTCATGGTGGCCGCGGGTCAGGACCATGCTGGACTGGAGTTGGACGAATTCCTTGATGCTATTAGATCAAATCCGGAACGACTCCTCCCCTTCGTGTCCGCATGCGATGCGGCTCGGCGGACGGCACTGGATGACAAGGTTAGAGCGCTGGGTCGCGCCGCGGGGAACCTCGCATTGGACGACTCATTGGTCGACGAATCCACGATCTGGATCGACATCTTTTCTCGGGTAGATGCTCCACACATCCGCATGATCAAAGCACTCGCTGAAATGGACCCCGAGAACGCAGGACATTCGCGCTTTTGGAAAAGAAACCAGCTACGGGAAAAATGCGGACTGACAACAACCGTATCGGTATTGATCAGCACCCTGACATCGCTGGGACTCATGCGCGAAATCCCTTATGCAGAACTTGACAGGCGGACTCAGGCACGCTGGAGTGCCAATCCTCCGGGCTCAGGTGGTTCTCCGCTCTATGGCAAGGGGCCGTTGACGAACGCATTTCTTCAAAAGCTAGAGTCAGAGAGTGACGAGCCATAGATCGTGAGCAAATGCCCGCTTACTGGAAACACGCGGCTGCCGCTCTGACGCCCGAGGGCTTCGCGCGTTTCGGGCGTCCAGGCGTTGCCACGCACCTACCCCAGTGAGGCCCGGTTCCCCGCTCCGGCGGCGCTGAGCGTCTTGCTGAACAGCACATATTCGCCGTCCCGACCCGCAGCTTCATAGCCCGCACCCCGGTACAGCAGATGCGCCTGGTTGCTTTGGTAAACACCGAGTTCCACCACGCCGGCTCCCTTTGAGCCGGCCTCCTGCTCGAAAGCCTCCAAGAGGATCCGCCCAATTCCTTCGCGGCGACGGCTGCTAAGGACACTGATCGAGACCAGGGTTGCCGAGTCGCCGTCGACGCTCCCCATCACATACCCCAGCGGCTGCCCCTCTGCATCGAGGCAGACGAGCGTGTGCGGGAGGCAATCGATCCACAGTTCCAGGTTCTGGTCGAGGACTGTCAGCCAGCCCAGGAGTGCATGCGGCTCGATGGTCTCCATGTATTCGCGCTCTTGGCGCAGGATGAAGGGCAAATCGCTTACTTCGGCGTGCCGGAGGCGTGTAGGCATAGTCATGGACGTGAGCATGCCACATGACTCCCCATTCCAGCGCAAGCCGGGCGCACCCGAGCGTGCCCTCACGGCCGGGTCGGCCGTGAGGGGCAGCCGCTACCGGACGGGGAACCCCGCGTCACGGATGGCCTGCTTCACCTGGTGGATCGCATCATCGGGTCCGAAGTGGAACACCGAGGCGGCCAGCACGGCGTCGGCCCCGGCGATCACGGCGGCCGGGAAGTGCTCGGGCTTGCCCGCCCCGCCGGAGGCAATCAGCGGCACGTCCACGGCGGCGCGGACGGCCTTGATCATTTCGATGTCGAAACCCTCGCGGGTGCCGTCGGCGTCGATGGAGTTCAGCAGGATCTCCCCCACCCCGCGGTCGGCGGCCTCCTTCGCCCAGGCGACGGCGTCGATCCCGGTTCCGGTACGCCCGCCGTGGGTGGTGACTTCATAGCCCGATGGCGTGGCGCCGTCGTGCGTGCGCCTCGCGTCGACGGAGAGCACCAGCACCTGGGAGCCGAAGTGCCGGGTGATTTCGTCAATCACGTCCGGGCGGGCGACGGCGGCGGTGTTGATGGAGGCCTTGTCCGCGCCGTAGCGCAGCAGCCGGTCCACGTCCGCGATGGAACGCACTCCCCCGCCGACGGTCAGCGGAATGAAGACTTCCTCGGCGGTGCGGGCGACGACGTCGAACGTGGTCTCCCGGTTGCCCGAGGACGCGGTGACGTCCAGGAAGGTCAGTTCGTCCGCGCCGGCCTTGTCGTAGCGGTGGGCAAGTTCCACCGGGTCTCCGGCGTCGCGCAGTCCCTCGAAGTTGATGCCCTTGACCACGCGGCCGGCGTCGACGTCCAGGCAGGGGATGACGCGGATGGCAACACTCATGGTGTTCTCCCCTAGATCCGGCAGGCGTGGATGGTGCTGACGAGGATGGCGCGGGCGCCGATGTCGTACAGCTCGTCCATGATCCGGTTCGTGTCGGTCTTTTTGATCATGGAGCGCACGGCCACCCAGTCGCTGTTCTGCAGTGGGGAAACGGTGGGCGATTCCAGGCCCGGGGTCAGCGCGGCGGCGCGCTCCACCAGGTCCTTGCGCACGTCGTAGTCCATCATCACGTACTGCCGGGCGACCAGGACGCCGCGTAGGCGCCGGATCAACACGTCCAGTCCGGCGGGGTGCTCGGCACCCTTGCGGCCGATCAGCACGGCTTCGGACTTCAGGATCGGCTCGCCGAAGATTTCCATGCCTGCGGCGCGCAGGGTAGTTCCGGTTTCGACGACGTCGGCAATGGCGTCCGCGACGCCGAGGCGCACGGAGGACTCCACGGCGCCGTCGAGCCGCACCACGGAGGCGTTGATGCCGCGTTCGGCCAGGTAGGCGCGCAGCAGTCCGTCGTAGCTGGTGGCCACGCGCTTGCCTTCAAGCTGCTCGATGGACTCGAAGTCCCCCACCGGGCCGGCGAAGCGGAAGGTGGAGGCGCCGAAGCCCAGGCTCAGCAGTTCCTCGGCCTCCACCTGCGCGTCCAGGAACAGGTCGCGGCCGGTGATTCCGACGTCGAGCGTGCCGGCGCCGACGTAGACGGCAATGTCACGGGGGCGGAGGAAGAAGAATTCGACGTCGTTATCGGGGTCCACCATGACCAGTTCGCGGGAGTCGCGGCGCTGGCGGTAGCCCGCCTCGTTGAGCATGGCAGAGGCGGATTCGGACAGGGCACCCTTGTTGGGTACGGCTACACGGAGCATGGGTTGCATCTTTCGCTGGAAGTTTTGTCGCTGAGTTAGGGAGTAGTTCGACCGGCGGGCCACGGGCTGAGCAGGCTCAGCGCGCGGCTAGAGATGCTTGTAGACGTCCTGCAGGGTCAGGCCTTTGGCGAGCATCAGGACCTGGAGGTGGTAGAGCAGCTGGGAGATTTCTTCGGCGCATTCGGCATCGGATTCGTATTCGGCGGCCATCCACACTTCGGCGGCCTCCTCAACAACCTTCTTACCGATGCCATGCACGCCCGACTCGAATTCGGTCACGGTGCGTGACCCGGCGGGGCGGTCCTGAACTTTCTGGCTCAGCTCGGCAAAGAGGTCTTCGAAGGTTTTCACAGTGACAAGGGTACGCTGTGCCGCGGTGTGTGACGGAATCGTGCGGGTGGGGTGTGACAGCGACTGCCAGGCGTACTAGGACAGGCCGGCCTGCCCCACAGGTTTTGGCCCTCTCGCACCGGACCACATTGTCGAGGAGAGTACTAGAGTTCCTCACACGCGCCGACTAGTTTCTTAGAGCGTTATCTGTTGCCCAGAGCGGTATCATTAGCGCTTTATGCTGATTTTATACATCAGAGATTCTACATGCTTTGGGGGAAACATGATTATCGATCCGATAAGCCGGACAGGCTCGGATGAACAAGACTTCGAGGTCGTCATCGGCATCGTCGCACCCATTGGCACAGATCTAGATGGCTTATTCCCTCGATTGCAACGTGAGCTGGCCCAGTACCAGTACAGCGCCACGATGGTCCGACTGAGCCAACTCCTGAACAACGAACATTTGTCCCCAATTTATTCTCATATAGACAGCCCTGCTTCGACGGCTGAGACTCTCATGAACAGGGGCGATGAGCTAAGGGAGCACTATAAAAGTGGCGACGCACTCGCGGCGGTTGCGGTTAATGAGATCGCCTCGCAGAGAGTGAAGAAAAACCTGAAACCCAACCAAGGGTCGAGGCATGCATGGATTCTGCGCACATTGAAACATGAGGCCGAAGTTGAATTATTGCGCCATGTTTATGGGGGTCGCTTCATCCTCATAGGTGCACAACAGAATGAAGGAACTCGAAGTGAAAAGCTGAGAATGGATTTAGTCGATGAAATGCCGAGTGCGGCAAACGTCGAAGCGTTAGTTACCGAACTAATCCACCGCGACCAATGGGACGGACAAAACGAACTGGGCCAAAGAGTTCGCGAAACGTTCGCCATGTCGGATTATTTCCTGAACCTCGACGGAAATGTGGGTCAAGAAGTATCCCGATTTGTGGGCTTAGTATTCGGTGAGGCTTTCATCACGCCTACCCGCGACGAGCAAGCTATGTTCCACGCATACGCAGCAGCATTGCGTTCATCGGATGGTGGACGACAAGTCGGGGCTTCCATCACCACGCGGAATGGCGACCTTATCGTCACAGGGACAAATGAGGTTCCAGCCGCTGGCGGGGGAAATTATTGGCCGGGTGATGCTTTAGACAAGCGCGACTTTAAACAGGGCTACGATTACAACAAAAGGATGAGCGAGCGGGCCGTCAAAGAATTAATCCAGTTTTTAGCGAAGAAGTCGATGCTGTCCAAGGATCTCCTTCAGCTGCCGCCGGAAGACATCTACACCTCGATAGTGGCGAAGGATAAGGATGGAATAAAAGCGCTAAGATTGATGTCTCTCATCGAGTTTGGACGAGTATCTCATGCCGAAATGTCAGCCATTACCCAGGCGGCCCGATCCACAGCATCGACGCAGGACGCGACGCTATTTACAACCGCTTTTCCCTGCCATATGTGCATGCGTCTTATTATCGCGAGCGGCCTCTCGAGGGTCGTTTATATTGATCCCTACCCCAAATCTTTAGCTATGGAAATGTACAGGGATTCTATTGTTGATTCTCAAAGAATGGAGGTCACGCCGTTCTGGGGCGTGTCATGGACTATATATTCTAGGGTCTTTACAATGATTAACCGAGGCAAAAACAGCAGTGGGCGATTCGACTTCGGCCAGGAGGCGGTCAAGCGGATGCGACTAGCCGGCCGCCAGCCGCTGGAAGGTGCGTTGAAACGCGAACAGGATGTGATTGAGAGCCTGGATTTTTCAGGCATCCTTAAACGCCTCACCTCGATCGACCGCGACGTCACACACTGTAGTAAGTGACCAATGCAGGCCCCCTCATGTCTCTGTACTGCAAGGTCGCAACAGTCGGGACTGCTTCCGTGATCAGCACCCGTCCCAAACGTTTGCGAAATTACTCAGCAATTCTTCCGAAACGGCTACCCCGTAGCCGCCTTTCGTACGGGTAGAACTTACGCGTGACCGCGCCCGGCCGGACCGTATGTACTGACAGGGATGTCGTCCATCGCTTATGAGGTCTCGAAATGCTGAGTTCAATCACGCGGTTCTGCCGTTCTGCCCACGTCCATGCACCCGCTGCAATCCCCGGCCCCAAATTGCGTGACCGGGACGAGCCACTAAAGATAGCCCTGGTCACCGAAGGCACCTACCCGGTGGTCACGGGAGGGGTCAGCACCTGGTGCGACCAGCTGATCGCGGGAATGCCCGGCCATGACTTCCAGGTGATCGCCCTGACCGGAAGCGGTGCCGACCGGCCGGTCTGGAAGCTTCCCGAAAACGTCCGGTCGCTGCGGACCGTCCCAGTCTGGGGTCCGCTGGCGTCCCCCCTCCGGCCCGGGTCCCGGCGCAAGGAGTGGATGGACCGCACCCAGTCCGAACTCACCCTGCTGTGGGACGCCGCACTGGGATCCGACGACGCCGACCCCGTCGGCCGCACCACCAAGGCCCTGCGCAACCTGGTAGCCATCAGCAACCGGATCGGCCTGGCCCACGCACTGGCCACCCGCGGTTCCGTGGCACCCATCCTCGACGCCTGGAACCGGCACCTGGTCAGCACCGGCGAGCCGCCCATGTCCGTGGCCGACGCCGTCATGGCCGCCAGCATCGTGGACCGGGCCCTGGCCCTGGTGGACCAGCGGCCGGCCGGCGCGGATGTCATCCACGCCTCCAGCAACGGCCCTTCGTCCCTGATTGCGCTGGCCCACTCCTGGAGGCACGGCACACCCATCCTCCTGACCGAGCACGGGGTGTACCTGCGCGAACGCTACCTCGCCCTGCACGGAGCCAACTTCTCCTGGCCGGTCCGCCGCGCCGTCACGGCGTTCCTGCGCCGGCTCTGCCAGGTGGTGGTTGCCCAGGCCCACATGGTCCTGCCGGTCAACCAGTTCAACGCCCGCTGGGAACGCCGGCTGGGCGCCCCGCCGGAGCGCATCCACACCATCTCCAACGGCGTGGATCCGGGCAGGTTCCTGCCGGTCACGACAGAACCCGACCTGCCCACCATCAGCTTTGTGGGGCGGATCGATCCGCTGAAAGACCTGGAAACCCTGATCTCCGCCTTCGCACTGGTACGCCGGCGGATACCCAACGCCCAGCTGCGGCTGTTCGGGCCCACTCCGGCTGAAAACCACGGCTACAAGGCGGACCTCGTGCAACTGGCAGCGGATCTGGGCGTCACCGACGCGGTGCATTGGGAAGGCCCCAGCAAGGGCAGCCGCCCGGCCATCGAGGCCGGCCACGTGGTGGCCCTGTCCAGCGTGTCCGAAGGACTGCCCTTCACCCTCATCGAATCCATGATGTGCGGGCGCGCCACCGTCAACACCGACGTCGGCGGCGTCGCCGAATGCCTGGACGAGGAGCGGACCACCGGCATGCTGGTGCCCGCCCGGGACCCCGAAGCATTTGCCGAAGCCTGCATCACGCTGCTCTCCGATGACCACCTGCGGGCGGAGATGGGAGCGGCAGCACGACGTCGGGCCCTCGCCGAGTTCACGCTGGAACGTTGCCTCGGCCGGTACCGGGAGGCCTATGCCGCCGCCCGGGACGGGCGGCTGTTTGAACACCCGCCCGCACCCGGCCTCCGGCCCGTGGCCGGTTCCGGCGATACCGACGCCGCACCGCAAATCCCCGATGTCCACTCCAATGAATCCCTGAGGTTGTCCGCATGAGCGCCGATAGTGTGACGGTGCCCGCTGCGGGCTCCGCCGTCCCGAAACTGAAAAGCAACCAGGTGGCCTACGACGCCGTAGACACCTTTGAAATCACCGCACGGCTGGAGGCATCCGGGCTCAGCGACCGCACCGTCCGCCAGCGCCACGGCGCCACGGACGTGTTCGCCTACGCCTCCTCCCTGGAGCAGGTGCGCGGCGAAACCCAGGCCGGCACCGAGCTGCAGGGATGGCTTGGCCGCGGTGCCCTGCTCGAATCGGTCCGGCGCGGCATTGTGCTGATCCTCGGCGCAGTGCTGGGCGGACTCACCGCCACGGTCATGGCCGCCAATACCCGGGAGGTCCTCGTTGCCGGTATCGGCGCCTGGATCATCGGCCAGTCCATCTCCGGCATTGTCTGGACCTACGCGGGGGCCGGGCAGCTGAAACGCGGCATAGCCCGCGGCACCGGCGCCACGCTGCTGGTCATGGCGGCCCTGGCCTGTTACGTGGGGGCGTCCCTGATCCTTCCCGGGCACGACGCCACCATGGCCGGCCTCCTGATGGTCTGGTGCTGGTACTCCTGCGTGGTGTCCATGCTGGTGATCCTCGGCCGGTCCTGGTTCCTGTTGACGGTCCTGGCCTGCGGGGTGTCCATTGTGACCCTCACCCTTGCCCTCAGGGACAGCGCGGCGGGGGTCATCGTGCCCGGCACCGCGCTGCTGGTGGTCGCCGCAGTCACCGTGCTCTTCGCCATCCAGCTCCGCCCCATCAAGGAAAGCCGCCGGCCGCGGCGGGAAGACGCCCGCGCAGCCGTCGCTCCGGCGGCGCAGGCGGTCTTCCTTGCCGCAGCCCTCACCCTGGCCCTGACCCGGTTGCCCGCCTGGGAAGGCACCGCCTTGGTAGCCGCCACCGTGGTTGCCGCCGCAGCCACCGACCCGGCGCTGATGCTGATGCGGCAGCGGCTGCAATGGTCCTCCCAGCGCACGCCGCTGCTCCGGCACGCCGCCTGGAACGCCTGGCTGCTGACCATCTCCATCTCCTCCACCATTGTGGTGATCTCCGCATCGGTCTCCTCGCTGGTGGTCATCTTCCTGGTGGAGGACAGCAAGGTGGCCGACACGGTGCTGGTTGCCGCCGCCTTCAGCGCCCTGGCCACCATCTCCACGGCGCTCAGCGCCTTCGGACTGCCGCACCGCGGCGTGATGTTCGCCGCGGCGGCCTGCCTGGCAGCGGCGGCGTGGCTCCTGGTCGGTCCCCTGACCGGCATCCTGGTGGCAGCAGGGTGCCTGGTAGCGGGACTCGTAGTGCTGCTGGCACTGGTGGCCGATCCGCGGACCTACGCGTGAGGGCACCCCGGCTGGCCCTGCCCTGGTACATCCACCCCGCGGAAGGGCCGCGGGAATGGGCATGGCTGGCCGGACAACACGTCTCCTTCGCCGTTCTCAACGTGCACAACGGCCCCGGCGCGGAGGACGATCCCTACTACCCGGACGCGGTTGCCGGTCTGGGGCAGACCCGGTTGCTCGGGTACGTCCCGGTCCACTACGGCCAGCGGTCCCCCGAGGCGGTGGCCCGGGACGTGCAGGCCTGGCAGCGGATGTACGGGCTGGACGGCATCATGTTGGACGAACTTCCCTCCGGCGAAGGCAGCCTGGGCCTGTGCAGCGAGTATGCGGCGGCGGCGCGGGTCGCCGGCATCCGCTTCCTTGCCGCGAATCCCGGGGTCTTTCCGACGGCCGGGCACGTGCGGCTGTTCGATGTCACCTGCGTTTTTGAGGGAACCGCCGTGGATTATGCCGGCTTCCGACACCCGGCCTGGGCGCAGAACGTCCCGCCGGCGCGGCTCTGGCATTTGGTGCATAGCGGCGACCCCGCCCAGCTCACCGGACTCCGGCTGGCCGCCGGTCACCGCGGCGCCGGACACGCTTACGTCACCGACCGGTCCATGCCCAACCCGTGGCTCGGTCCCCCGGCTGCGGTGTCCGCGGGCCTGGCTGCCGCCGGCCTGTCAGCGGACCATCCGGCACCGTGAGGCGTGGCGTTAGGAGGCGGGCCGCCGGGGCAGCGATGGTTGCAGCACTGGGCTTCCTCCTTGTCTTCGTCCTGGTCCTGGCCGGGTGCACCCCGGCCGGCGACGACGGGACGCCCGCTGCTCCGGATACGTCCGGTGCTCCCGCTGTCCCGGTTCCGTCCGACGGCGTGCCGGCAGTCCCGGCGCAGCACCCCGTCCGCTCCGAACCGCTGTGGGTTCCTGTCCCCGGCACCGCCTGGCAGTGGCAATTGACCGGCAGCCTTGACCTCAACGTCGACGTCCCGGTCTACGACGTCGACTTCGAGACCACCGCCGCCGCCGACATCGCCGCCCTGAAGCAGAAGGGCCGCAACGTTATCTGCTACTTGTCCGCCGGATCCTGGGAGGACTTCCGCGGCGATGCCGATGCGTTCCCCGAAGCGGTTCTGGGCAAGGAGATGTCCGGCTGGCCGGATGAACGGTGGCTGGACATCCGCCGGCTGGACCTGCTCCTGCCGATAATGGCTGCACGGATGGATGCGTGCGTTGCCAAGAGGTTTGACGCCGTCGAGCCGGACAACGTGGACGGCTACCGCAACGACTCAGGGTTTCCGCTCACCGCTGAGGACCAGTTGGCGTACAACCGGGCCGTAGCCGGGCTGGCCCATCAGCGCGGGCTGTCCGTCGGACTGAAAAACGATCTCGACCAGATTCCCGAGCTGGTGCACAGCTTCGACTTTGCCGTGAACGAAGAATGCGTCCGGTACATGGAATGCGACCGCTATGCGCCTTTCACCGCGGCCGGAAAAGCCGTCCTGCATGTGGAATACGAGGGCACCCTGGATTTCTGTGCCGGGTCCGCACGGATGGGACTGTCGTCCATGATCAAACCGCTGGACATGGGTGCGGCCCGGCAGGCCTGTTGAACGGGTTCCCGACAGTATGTCGGTATAATAATGCCGCCGGGCAGAGCTGCCCGCGCAGACCGTTGAAAGGACGCAAATGTACGTAGTGGTCAACACCCTGGAGGTCGGTCCGGACACGGCCGAGGCTTTCGAAAAGGCCTTCATCGACAGCATGTTGCACCTGGAAGGTGTCCCGGGATTGGGCCGAAGCACGTTGATGCGTCCCGAAGGCAAGAGCAACACCTACCTGTCCACCATGGAGTTCGATTCCAAGGAAAGTTTCTTCGCCTGGCTGAAGTCGGATTCGTTCAAGGCTTCGCATTCAGATGAGCAGGCGCCGGGCATGCAGGCACCCAACACCGTCGCGTCCTACACCGTCATCAAGGACACCGCCGCGTAACGGAAGCAGTGGATTTCCGGCCCATGTCGAAATTCCCTCCCCTGTTCCGTCCCCGAAGTGACACCGCCACAATGGCGGTGTTGCCGGAGGGCAGGGCCCGCGGGCCGACGGGTCACTGGCCGGCAAATCAGACCGCCCGCCTCAGCGCCCGGGTAGAATTGACGGCTGCCGGATATCCCCGGCAACGAGCTGGAGGACCCCATCATGAGCACCAATACGCCGGCGGCAGCCAACCGTCCCGAACCGAGTCCAATCCCGAACCCGGACCGCACGCTTACGGTGTGGGAGGACGGCGTGCGTCTGGACTTTACCTTCGCCGACTGCATGAAGTACCACGGCCCGGGTTTCCCCGGCGGTGTCGCGCACGCCTTCGCAGCGCTCGGGCGGGCGCTTCCGGAACTGGCTGCCCGCATCCCCGGCGGCCGTGTCCAGCGCAGGGACATCCGGGTACGCACCCCCTTCGGCGGTCCCGGCGCCAGGGATGCCTTCGAACTGGTGACACGTGCCGTCACCGGCGACCGTTATGCGGTACTGCCGGAACTCGCCCGGCCCGAGCGTGGCAACACCCTGGCCCGCTATGTCTTCGAGATCAGCGTTGGAGACGTGCGGGTGACCGCGGTCATCCGCGACGACGGCATTGTCACCGATGAGTTCATCGAGCTGACGGCTAAGCCGCAGAAGACCACGTCCGAGCTGGAGCACTTGGAAGTCCTCAAACAAGAAATGCGCGACCGGATCCTCGAACGCGAACCGAAGCTGGTGTACGACCTGGAGGGGTAGCCACGGGGGGTGGAAAACCGATGTCCGCGTTCCACACCACGGACATCGGTGCCTGGCCGGATGAGGGTCAACGCGGTCGAAGTGCGCCCGTCTAGCTGTCTTCCACCTCCGAGAACAAGGCGATGAAGGCAGCACCGGTAGCTTTCAGCTGACCGAAGAGCTCCGCAGCGGCAGGTGTTGCCACGGCAGCGGAGGCGTCCTCATAGCTGTCGAAGTACAGGTCGAGTGTCCGGTGGGCCGGGGTGGGTGAACCGTCCTCCTTCGGCCAGACCTTTCCTCCCTCGTACCGCTGCAGCTTGGCGAGCTGCTTGGCGCTGTCCGCGATGCCTTTGTAGGCCGCCTCAAAGGCTTCGGGGTCGGCGGGGTTGTAGATGACGAACGTGATTTTGGTGGACATGGTTGTTCTCTCTCTTTTCGTGAGATCGGGACAACGGATGGGCAA
Organism: Arthrobacter sp. Y3224198; assembly: GCF_059090025.1. Taxonomy (NCBI): domain Bacteria; kingdom Bacillati; phylum Actinomycetota; class Actinomycetes; order Micrococcales; family Micrococcaceae; genus Arthrobacter; species Arthrobacter sp. Y3224198. The sequence goes on along the minus strand of NZ_JBNHFG010000001.1, from coordinate 191,170 downwards.
GGGTGCCTAGCGTCGCCTGCCTCCAGCAATCGGAGCCGGATTTCGCTTATTGTGGGGTACGCGGGCACGGCATGCCAGAGCGGGTCCAACGGGACTTCCCCGGCGATCGCAACGGTGGCTGCGTGCACCAGCACGCGCACCGCAGGGCTGACCGGCTACCCGGTTCCCAGGCGGGAACCGGCCTAGACCGGCTTTCCGTTCAGGGACACCACGGCCGGAACAACCCTGGTCCCCGTGGAGTCGGTGCTGATGGTGATGGTGATGGGGCGCCCGTAGGGGTCCGTCGCAGGTATTTCGTACGGGTTCAACCGGGGTTTCGCCTTGTCGTGCAGGATGAGGATCTTGGGATCGGTGACGGTCAAGCCGTACTCCCGGTTCAGCGCTTCCCCGATCCGGAAACTGGCGGCGGAGATCTTTCCCCTGAGGCCGGCCACCTTCACAATGAAGACGATCAGCCCCACCACAAAAGCGAGCGTCAGGGCCATCATCAGCAGCGCCCACCCGGTAGCGGCATCGCCGGAAGAGTTATCCATGGCAACGCCGGAGCCCAACAGGCCCGCGATCGGAGCGAGCAGGAGAGCGACCAGCCAATTGGGATTCATCACTTTCGGAATCAGGTTTTCGCGGGGCTCCGCAGCAACAATCTTTCCGCTTTCAGACATGATTTATTAACCTTTCCCCCATTTCGCCCGGTTGATCCCCGGGAGCGCACATAACCATAACAGCATCCCGTCGCCCTTATCCGTGGCCATTCAATCGTGTCCGGGACTAGGCTGGCAGCGGGATGCCAGCCGGCGGAACCACGTCGAACGGAGGCCGAATGGCCGGTCCGAACAGCACCGGGCGCACCCGGATCCTCGCCGTCGCGGTCCTGGCTTCCTTCGTGGCCTTCCTCGACGGTTCCATCGTTACCGTGGCCCTGCCCGCCATCGGTGCGGACCTCGGAGGCGGACTAGCCACCCAGCAATGGACCATCAATGCCTACCTCCTGACTCTGGGCGCACTGATCCTGCTGGCCGGCGCACTTTCAGATTCCTTTGGCCGGCTGCGCATCCTGCGGATCGGCATCACCGGCTTCGGCGCTGCATCGCTGGCCTGCGCCCTCGCCTGGACACCGGAGGTCCTGGTCCTCGCCCGGGCCATCCAGGGAATCGCCGCTGCGTTGCTCGTGCCCAGCTCCCTGGCGCTGATTACGACGGCGTACCGGGACGAGGCTCGTGCCCGCGCCATCGGGCAGTGGACAGCCTGGACCGGGACGGCCGCCATCATCGGTCCGCTGCTGGGCGGGGTCCTGGTGGACTGGGCCAGCTGGCGCTGGGTTTTCGCGGTCAACGTCCTGCCCGTGACGGTGACTCTCCTGCTGACTTCCGGCCTGCACGACGACGCCGGGCGGCGCCGCAACTCCCTTGACCTGCCGGGTGCGCTGCTGGCCGTGGCCGGTCTCGCCGGTCCTGTCTACGCATTGATCGAACAGGAGCGGCTCGGCTGGGCCGATCCCGCCGTCGTCGTGCCCCTGGTCCTGGGTATTGCAGCGCTGGTGCTCTTTTTCCTGCGCGAGGCGCGCACTGCCGCCCCCATGATGCCGCTGTCCCTGTTCCGCGCCCGGAACTTCCGCTACGGCAACCTGGTAACTGCCGCAGCCTACGGAGCGATTTCGCTCGGGTCCTTTGCCGTGACCGTGTTTGTCCAGGAGGCCGCCGGCTACAGTGCCATCGAGGCGGGGTTCATCTCACTGCCCCTGCCGGTGGCAATGTTGCTGCTTTCCACCTATTTCGGGAAGCTGTCCGGCAGATACGGTCCGCGGTTGTTTATGGCGGCCGGCCCGTCGATCTGCGGGGCCGGGTTCCTGCTGCTGCTGACCGTGCAGCCGCCGGTGGACCTGCTGACGGAGCTGCTGCCCGGGCTCCTGCTGTTCGGGATTGGGCTGAGCGTTATGGTGGCACCCCTGACTGCTGCCGTGCTCGGAGCGCTGCGCGCGGCGGAAGCCGGGATCGGCTCTGCTGTGAACAATGCCGTCTCCCGCGTGGCCGGGCTTGTCGCCGTCGCGCTGGTAGGGACTATTTCCGGAGGCGCCCTGGGCTATGCCGGTTTCCGGCAGACCGCGCTGGCAACCGCCGGGCTGTTTTTTGCGGCCGCAGTGATCGCTGTCCTGGGAATCCGGAACCCACAGCCTGCAGGTGCCGTGGGCAGCGCCGGGAACTTGTAGGCTTTGCTGCCATGACACGTTATCGATGGGGTGCACTGCTGTGGGTCCTGTGCCTCATCACCTATCCCGCCCAATTCATAGCGGCCGCCCGCTGGCCCGAGCCGTACCTGTGGGCCGCCAACACCATCAGCGACCTGGGCGTCACCAGCTGCGGAACCTTGGACCCCGGCACACGGGTGGAACGTTATGTCTGCTCGCCCGCGTACCTGCTGGCCAATGCCGGGACCGTAGCCAACGGCGTCCTGCTGACGGCCGGAGCCCTCCTGCTGTGGTCCGCGTGGCCCCGCCGGCGGGCTGGGCAGGTTGCCATGGCGCTGCTCGCCGTCAGCGGTGTGTTGCTGGTGGCGGTCGGTTTGCTTCCCTGGGATGTTCAGCCCGAAGCGCACGGTATTACCGCGCTTCTCCAGGCGCCGCTGCAGTGGGCCGGGATGATCGTTCTCGTGTTCGCCCTTCGGGGCAGCGGTGCGCGCTGGACGGCCGGACTGACCATCGCCTGCGTAGTCATCTCCGTCGCCGGTTTCGTAATGTTCGTTGACGCCGTTGGCGGCGGGCCGTCTGCGGCGGTCGGCCTGGGGCTTGCCGAACGGATTTCCTTTGACACGCTCACGCTCTGGGGTGCTGCGGTGGGCCTGATCCTGCTCCGTTCCCGGTCGATTCCCGGCGGGCCGCGCGCAGTGGTCGAAGTGTAGATCCCTGCGGCCCACCGTTGCGCCCGGTTTGGTCCGGAAAGGTTTTTCGGGTTCGCTGTCCTATATGTCCTGGAACTTTCTGCGCCGCGTGCTGCAGCTGCTGGTAGGTGTGTTCTGCTACGGCTTTTCGATCAGCATGATGATCCGCGCAGGCCTGGGGGTTTCCCCGTGGGATGTCCTGGGCCAGGGCACCTCGTTGCAGTCCGGGCTCTCCTTCGGCTTGGCGAGCAACCTCATCGGCATAGGCGTGCTGCTGTTGTGGATCCCGTTGCGCCAGCGACCCGGCATCGGGACCGTGGTGAACGCATTGGCTGTGGGTCCCAGCGCCGAGGTTGGCCTGCTGCTCATATCCCCGCAGACCGCCCTGCCCGGCCAGATCCTGTTGTTCGCCGGCGGGCTGGTATTGCTGGCCCTTGCCACCGGTCTCTACATTGGAGCCCGGATGGGGCCCGGGCCCCGTGACGGCTTGATGACCGGGCTGCACCACCGCCTCGGGTGGCCGGTCTGGGTGGTGCGCAGCGGTATCGAAGTATCCGTCCTGGCGGTGGGCTGGATCCTCGGCGGCACGGTCGGCCTCGGCACGGTGGCCTTTGCCCTGCTGATCGGCCCCATGGTCAACCGCACGCTGCCGCTGCTGGTGGTTCCGGAACGACCGTCACCCTAAGGCGCGGCACGCCAGTCGCGAAGGATGGCCTTCAGCCCCCTGTGGTCCCGCCCGCGCACCGATAGAGCTCATCGTGCAGCCCGGTGAGTTCCCGGTGGCTCAAACCGAGCTGCAGCACCGGGGCAAGCTCCACATGGGCGTACAGCTCAACCATGGACTCCCCCACGTTCCACCAGGCGAACCGGTTACCAACAGGTGAGCTGGCAGAGCTCCCTTCCTCATCGGGGTTTCCATATAGAGACAGCAGGCGGCAGTAGACGGCTGTGTATCCCGGAGCAGACAACACCCCTTGGTGATCCCGGCCGGAATATAAGAACACACAGCCGGGGAATCGGCGCGGACGGAGAAGTCATGGCTGCACGCTACTCCCCGGCATGCGGTTTGTCTGCGCCGAATAAGCGTGCCGGACCGGCGAGGGTCCTCAGGAAGGCTTCGGCAAGCTGGTGCGGTCCATGAACTCAAGGTCCTCGGTGTCTGTGCGTAATGCCCTATCCGCCTTCCCTGTTGCGGCCGGTGCCGATATTCAGGGCGGGGTGTGCGCGGACAGTATGCCGCTCCGGGTATTGTGTGGCCCGACCCTAGGAGAATGCGTATGCCTGGCACCACCCCCAACACGGCAGTGAACCTGATCCGCAGCGACCGGCTCTCCGCTACCGCAGAGTATGCCTACGCAGCCACCGCACCGGCCGGCACACGCCTGATCTTCCTCGCCGGATCCTGCCCGTTGGAGAGGGACGGATCGACGGCGGCTGTTGGTGACTACGCCGGGCAGGCCCGCAAATGCATCGAGAATCTGCACGCAGCCTTGGACGCCGCCGGCGCGTCCCTGCAGGATCTGATCGCCACCCGGGTCCTGGTGGCCACGCAGTCACAGTCGGATCTGGTGACGGCTTGGGAAGTAGTCCGGGATGCCCTTGGCAGCCACGATGTCCCCAGCACCCTGCTGGGAGTTACTGTGCTGGGTTATGACCATCAGCTGGTCGAGATCGAGGCCACGGCCGCGGTCAATGACCAGGCGGTTGCAGAATGAACACCACGCCGGGTTCAACGCAGCCCCTCCTCCTGCGTCCCATGCTGCAAGCGGACTGGCCCGCAGTCAGCCGCATCTATGCGGAGGGAATCGCCACAGGCCAGGCGACCTTCGAGAGCCGGGTTCCCCGCTGGGATGCCTTCGATGCCTCACACCCGGAAGAGCTTCGCATTGTTGCAGAAGGCGGACCCGGAATCCAGGGGTGGGCCGCCGCTTCCCCTGTCTCCGGACGGGAGGTCTATGCCGGCGTGGTTGAGCATTCGGTGTACATCGCCGCGGCGGCCCGAGGCCAGGGGATCGGAAGACTGCTCCTCCGCGGGCTGGTGGCGGCAGCCGAAACCGCAGGGATCTGGACTATCCAAAGCAGCATTTTTCCCGAGAACACGGTCAGCCTCGCATTGCACCGGGCGGTGGGATTCCGCGTAGTGGGCAGGCGGGAGCGCATCGCCAAAATGACCCATGGCCCACAGGCCGGACAGTGGCGGGACACGCTGTTTCTGGAGCGGCGAAGCACCGTGGCCGGATCGGAATAACCACGCAACGGCTCCTTAATCAGCTGAGGCACCCGGACCCCCGGACCGCCTAGGGCAGATACGGGCGGGCTCCTTCACTGGCCAGCCGGCGCAGATGAGTATCCGGATGCCCGGATGATGCCAGCGCCCGGTCCGGACGGGCCTGCAGAAGCCGCCGGATGGCGAACTCACTGGTCCTTCCCCCTGTCCCGACCCTCAGTCCTAATCCCGGGCGTCACCCAGCAATTGTGCGGTGAGCCCGGTAAGCAGGATGTCCAGCCCCTGGTCCAGCTCCGCCTCCCCGTCGTAATCGGCCAGAACCGGTGCCAGCGTTCTAAGGTTCGGAAAGTCCTTGGCAGGCAGCCGGTACAAGCCGAGGCGCAGGACTGCTTCTTTTTCCTCCGGGTCCACTACGAGCTCCTGCAGCTCATTCAGGATGTGTCCGTAAACGAATCCGTAGTACGCCCGGTAGACGTGCAGCGCGTCCGCATGCGTGAAGCCGGCCCTGGTCAGCAGCGCCAGAATGTCTTCCAATGGGCGAAGCGTCCCCAGCGGACGCAGCCCCAAAGGAATGGACAGTGGCCGGGTGACCAGCAGCGGCACGGTATGGGGATGTTTCAGGGCCAAACACCGTACATTATGCGCGTTGCGGCGCAGCTGTGCCTGCCAGTCGGGATCATCAGGGACGACGTCCAGCTCGTTCATAACTGTTTCGGCGACCCCGTCCAACAACGCCGCGCGGTTCTCTGCGTATCGGTAAATGCTCATTGGATCACAGCCGAGTTTTTGGGCGAGACTGCGCATTGTGAGGGCCTCGAGGCCCTCGGCATCGACCAATTCCAACGCCGTCTTCAGCACCAGCTCACGATTCAGGCGCGCTTTATGCGAGCCGGTGTGCGGCTTCGGTGGAGTCGCCATACAGCATCCGCCCTCCTCATGGTCAGGCTACTGATAATCAGCAAGCTTGCTTATTCGTAAGTCTACAGCTAGTGTCTACAGCGTAGAGAAGTTGTCGACATGGTTCCGGAAGAGGAATCACAGTTCACATGGCCACCACGGCCGCTCTCACCAATACTTCAGGAGACACACATGGCTACGGAAACCCGTAACAACACGAACACGGTCCACCACACCAACGAGAACGACATCAAGGTTTCGGTCCGGACCCTCGAATTCGTCCTCTACGTCCTGGCCGTCATCGCCACGATCATCACCGCAGCAGTTGTGGGCGACAACGCCAGCGAAAACGGCGTCGACGCATTCAACGCCAGCCAGGCGATGCAGTACATCACCTGGCTCACCGTTGGCTTCATGGTGGCCCGCGGCCTGGCCAAGTCCGGCAACCGCCGCAACCACGACCACGTCTAACCAACGTTTCGGCTCCTGCCAGGAGCTGCACCAACTATGGCGTGCCATCCTTACCGGATGGCACGCCATAGTTGGTTAACGCCCGTTGCGGCGGTACCGCATTCCAGGGTTCGACGGACCCTAGACCCCGGCGCCGCGCAGCTCCGCGACGGTCAGCACGGCAGCGGCAGTGGCTTCGTATCCCTTGTCCTCGGACGAGCCGGGAAGCCCGGCACGATCCAGGCCCTGCTGCTCGGTATCGCAGGTCAGCACGCCGAAGCCCACCGGCGTGCCGGTGGAAACGCTCACATCGGTGAGCCCGCTGGTCGCCGCCGAACAGACGTAATCGAAGTGCGGGGTTCCGCCGCGGATTACGACGCCGAGGGCCACCACCGCGTCAAAGTGCGGAGCCAGCCGGGCGGCGGCAACGGGAAGTTCGAAGCTGCCGGGAACCCGGATCAGCTTCGGCCCCAGACCGGCATCCTCCGCAGCGCGCAGGGCTCCGGCAATCAGTCCGTCCATGATCTGCGTGTGCCAGCTGGCGGCCACAATGGCCAGCTTCACGGGAACGCCGGCGAGGCGGATGCCGCTGAGGTCGGTGGCGGGTGCGCCGTGTCCACTCATGGGATTTTGCTCCTTAAGTTGGGGAAACCCGGGAAAGGGTCAGCTTTGCTGGACCGGTTTGGTGCGCAGCAGGGTCAGGTGGTGGTCCATCCGGTCCCGCTTGGTCTGCAGGTACCGCTCGTTTTCGGCGCGGATAGGCACCTCGGACGGCACCATCGCCTCCACGTCCACACCGTAATGGCGCATCCGGTCCCGCTTCGCAGGATTATTGGTCAGCAGGCGGATCCGGTGCAGGCCCAACTGGTGCAGGATGTCCGCGGCAGCCTGGTAATCCCGGGCATCAACGGGCAGGCCGAGCTGCTCGTTGGCTTCCACCGTGTCCGCACCGGCTTCCTGCAGCGCATAGGCGCGCAGCTTGTTGGCCAGCCCTATCCCCCGGCCTTCCTGCCCGCGCAGATAGACGATGGTCCCGCCGTGCAGGGCAACCAATTCCATGGCCTGCTCCAGTTGTTCCCCGCAGTCGCAGCGGAAGGACCCGAAGACGTCGCCGGTGAGGCATTCCGAGTGCAAGCGCACCAGCGGTGCGCCCTCGCCCTGCGTCCCGGCTTCCGCGGTGCCGGGTGCGGAAAGGGTCAGGTGTTCGACACCGGTGCGGGTATCCGTCCAGGCGGTTGCGGTGAAGTCTCCGAACGCCGTCGGCAGGTGCACCTCGGGGCCGGGCAGGACAGGCAGGTCGGCTGCTGCTTCACTCATGCGCCGTCTCCTTCGCGTGCATCCAGGTAGCGGACCAGGTCTTCGATGGAGACCAGCGGAATCCCGTGGGAATCGGCAAAGGTCCGCAGCGCGGGCAGGCGCATCATCTCGCCGTCGTCGTGCACCAGTTCGGCAATCACACCCACGGGAGCGCAGCCGGCCAGCTGCGCCAGTTCCACGGCGGCCTCGGTGTGGCCGCGGCGCTCCCGCACCCCGCCGTCGGCCGCGCGCAGCGGAAACACATGTCCGGGACGGTGCAGCCGGTCCGGACCGGATCCGGGATCGCCCAGCACCCGGGCGGTCAGAGCCCGGTCCGAGGCGCTGATGCCGGTGCTGGTTCCCTCGGCCGCATCGCAGGAAACGGTGTAGGCGGTGCCCTTGGCGTCCTGGTTCACCGCCGTCATGGGTGGCAGCTCCAACCGGTCGGCGTAGCCGGCGGGGAGAGGAACGCAGACGACGCCGGAACTGTAGCGGATGGTCCAGCCCATCAGCTCAGGGGTGGCATGCTGCGCGGCGAAGATGATGTCGCCCTCGTTCTCGCGGTCGGCGTCGTCCACCACCACGACGGCGCGGCCAGCCGCGATCGCCTCGACCGCCTCCGTCACGGGGTTCAGGATGATGTGTGCAGCGGTGGCCACTCAGGCCTCCTTCCGGGCGGCAGAGTGCGCGGGCGTGCCGGGACGGGTAAAGGCAAGCAGCCGTTCGGCATACTTGGCCAGCACATCCACTTCCAGGTTCGCCCGATCCCCGGCCTGGAGTGCGCCCAGACCCGTTTCGGCCAATGTGGTGGGGATCAGGCCCACGTCAAACCACTGTTCCCCGGCCTCGGCAGGGCTGACGGCGGTGACGGTCAGCGAGACCCCGTCCACGGCGATGGACCCCTTTTCCGCAATGTACTTGGCCAGGGGCCCGGGTACGGCAAAGCGCAGCCGGTCCCAGCTGCCCAAGTGTTCGCGTTCGGTCAGCCGGCCCACACCGTCCACATGCCCTTGGACCACGTGCCCGTCCAGCCGTCCGCCGGCGGGTACGCAGCGTTCCAGGTTCACTCTCGCACCGGGCACGAGTTCCCCGGTGGTGGTGCGGGTGAGGGTTTCGCCCATCACGTCCACGCTGACGGCGCCGTCGCGGACGTCCGTGGCGGTGAGGCACACACCGTTGACGGCGATGGAGCCGCCGGGTTCCAGGCCGGCGCCCGTGGCGGGCGCGGTGATTACCAGGACGGCACCGTCTCCGTCAGGGTTGGGTGCCAGGGAGACGACGCTGCCCTGCTCAGCAACTATGCCGGTAAACATCTACGCATCCTTTGGATCGAGGTTGGGTGGTTCCGGTTCAAGCCGCAGCCGGAGGTCACGGCCGAGGGCGGTTACGGCACCGCCGGCGGCGTGGTCCCAGCGCCAGCGGGGAGCTTCGGAGAGTGTCTGCACACCGATGGCGGAGAGCGCGCCGGTGCCCGCGCCCAGCAGCAGCGGAGCGATGTAGACCACGAGTTCATCTACCAAACCCGCGCGCAGAAAAGCACTTGCCAGAGTGGCTCCACCCTCCACCAGCACATGCCGCACGCCGCGCACGTACAGCTGTGCCGCGACCTCCCCCGGGTCGTGCGTGTCCAGTTGCAGGAAGCGCCCGTCAGTGCCGCGCACCGCGGCGTCGGCGGGAACGGCACGGTGGCCGACCACGACGCGCAGCGGCTGCCGCTCCGCTTCGGCCCCGTCAGCGCCACGGGCGGTCAGCCGGGGATCATCGGCCAGGACCGTACCGGTACCCGCCACGACGGCATCCGCCCGGGCGCGCAGTGCATGCCCGTCCCGCCGGGCTTCGGGGCCGGTGATCCACTGGCTGGTGCCGTCTGCCGCGGCAATCCGGCCGTCCAGGCTCTGCGCAATCTTGACCGTAGTGAACGGCCGTTCCCCCGCCATGGCCGCCGCCCAGCGGGCGTTAAGCGCCGCGGAAGGACCGGCTGCCAGCCCGGGCGCCACCTCGATTCCGGCCGCCCGCAGTGTGGCTGCTCCCCCGGCAGCCGCACCGGCGGTGTCCGGAACGGCGAAGACCACGCGCGCCAGGCCGGCGTCAATGACGGCGCGGGTGCAGGGGCCGGTGCGTCCGGTGTGGTTGCACGGTTCCAGGGTCACCACCATGGTGGCGCCGGTGACATCCGCACCGCCGGCACGGGCGTTGGCCAGGGCATCGGCTTCGGCATGCGGCGTGCCCGCGCCCCGGTGGTAGCCGCTGGCAAGCATCTCGCCGTCGGCGTCCAGGATCACGGCGCCCACCAGCGGGTTGGCGCCCCGCACGCCCTTCGCGGCCAGGTCCAGGGCCACGTCCATGGCGGCGATTTCACCTGCGGTGAACTGATCGCCCGGCATGGTCAGCAGGTCCGGGGATCGGGCATCAGGACTTCAACCTGCGGCTTTTCGTTCTTTTTGGCCTTCCACCAGACAAAGAATCCGGCCAGGGTGAAGCCGCCGTAGAAGAGGTACATAAAGGCGGTGGCGTAGTAGCCGGCGCTGAACAGCAGCGGCACACCCACAATGTCCACGGCAACCCAGATCAGCCAGAACTCGACCCAGCCCTTGGCCATGCCGTACGTGGCCAGCAGCGAGCCGACAAACGTCCAGGCGTCGGCCCAGACCGGTTCGTAGGAGCCCAGCCGGGCGAAGACCGGAGTCAGGGCCACGGTGCCCAGCAGCATCACGGTCACCAGCCCGATGCGTTCCCGGCCGGAGGCCCACTGCGGGGTCACGGCGGCGTCGCCGTTGGTCTTGCTTTGCTGCCAACGCCGCCAGCCGTACACGGAGACCGCAATGAACATGATCTGCCGGCCGGCCTGGCCCAACAGGGTAGCGGTGTCGGCCGCACCGAAGATCGAGCCGAGGAAGACGGTCAGCAGGAGCAGGTTGCCCAGGATGCCCACCGGCCAGGCCCACACCTTGCGGCGCATGCCGCCCAGGGCGCTGAGCAGCCCGAAGATGTTGCCGAGAAGTTCCCGCACCAGCAGCGAGCTTGAGCCCACCGGTATCTGTGCGTCGAAAAGCCACCGCAGAAAATCCATGTCGTCCTTTATCCCTAAGCTGGTGCTCCGGGGGTACGACAGGCGTACGGCAGTGGGTGCATCGCCGGCAAAGTACCGGACTCCTACAGAGCCCGGAAAGCCCGCACCCAGCCCCGGTTAAGGGACCGGTTGCAAGGTTGGCATAACCGGCGGAACAACAAACTGCACGTGCTTCTCCCATCCAGACTTTAACTGTCGGTATCGGAATTTCACCGATTCAACCGAACCGCTTCCCCGAGGTTCTCGGATCAGCAGTGCGGGTCGCGGACTATAACCGCCGGTTCGGAATTACACCGACCCCGGAGCACGTTTGTTGCTAACTATTCTTGCACAGCCGCCTGGGCGGAAGCGCGCAGTTTACGGATAGCGTCATTGGGATCACCCGTTCCGTAGACGGCGGAGCCGGCCACAAAGACGTTGGCGCCCGCTTCGGCAGCCCGTTCGATGGTGTCCGCGGAAATCCCGCCGTCCACCTGGATGGCCAAGGGCAGCCCGGATCCGCGCACCGCTTCAGCGGCACGGCGGATCTTGGGCAGCGTGACGTCCAGGAATTTCTGTCCGCCGAAGCCCGGTTCCACGGTCATGATCAGCAGCATGTCCAGCTCGGACAGCATGTCCAGGTACGGTTCCACCGGTGTGGCCGGGCGCAGGGCCATCCCGGCCTTCGCGCCGCGGTCCCGCAGGTCCCGGGCCAGCTTGATGGGCGCCGTCGCCGCTTCCACATGGAAAGTAACCGAGGCCAGACCCGCCTCGGCGTACAGCGGGGCCCAGCGGTCGGCATCGGAAATCATCAGGTGCGCATCCAGCGGCAGCTTGGACACCTGCTGGATCCGCTCCACCACGGGCAGGCCGATGGTCAGGTTCGGCACGAAGTGGTTGTCCATCACGTCCACGTGCACGGCGTCGGCAGCGCTGATCCGCTCCAGCTCGGCTTCAAGGTTGACGAAATCGGCCGAGAGGATGCTCGGATTGATGCAGCACTTGCTCACGTGGTTCTCCCTGATGGGTTAGATCTTGCGGCGGATGAGCGCCAGGAACATGGCGTCGGTGGAGTGGATGTGCGGCCACAGCTGGGCGGTGGATTCGTGTCCGGCCTCCAGCGAGCCCGGCAGGCTGACCGCGTCCAGGGCGGCGCCGGCGTCGAGCAGCTCCAGGTCATTGCGCTTGCGCATCACGTCGGAGACGACGGCGGTGGTCTCGGCCGGGTGCGGGGAGCAGGTTACGTAGGCCACTACTCCGCCGGGCTTCACGGCGTCGACGGCGGTGGTCAGCAGTTCGCGCTGCAGGATGCCCAGTTCGCCGACGTCGCCGGGCTGGCGGCGCCAGCGCGACTCCGGCCGGCGGCGCAGCGCGCCCAGGCCGGTGCAGGGTGCGTCCACGAGGATCCGGTCGAAGGTTTCGGGGTAGTCCTCGGCAATGGTACGGCCGTCCCCGGTCCGTACGTTCCAGGTCTCCCCCGGGACGGCATCCAGGGCCTGCCGGACCAGCTGCGCGCGGTGCGGTGCCGGTTCGTTGGCCAGCAGCACGGCGCCCTGCTCATGGGCCAGGGCGGCGAGCAGTGTGGCCTTGCCGCCGGGACCGGCGCACATGTCCAGCCACTTCTCCACGCCGTCCTCGTCAAGGGAGGTGCCGTCGAGCTTCAGCTCAGCCAGTGCCCGGGCCACCAGCTGTGAGCCGGCGTCCTGCACGCGGGTGGTGCCGGCGCGGACCGAATCCAGCCGGCCGACGTCGCCGGCAGCAAACAGGGCCGAGTCCTTCACCAGTTCCCCGTCCACGGCCCCGGCTTTGCGGGCTTCGTCGAGGTTGCCGAGCCCGGGCAGGGCCACCAGGTTGACTACGGGGGCGTCGTTGTCGGCACGCAGCAGGTCCGTGATTTCCTCTACGCTGCGGCCGTGGGCCACCAGGGACTGGCGCAGGGCGCGGACAATCCATTCCGGGTGGCTGTACTCAATGGCGGAACGCTTCACGGCGTCCGGCTCACCTTCGGTGAGAAGCTGCACCCAGTCATCCAGGCTGCGGGCCGAGACCTTGCGCAGCACGGCGTTGATCAGGGCGGACGGGCCGGCGCCGATGACGGCACGGGCCAGGCCCACGGTCTGGTCCAGGGCAGCGTGGGCGGGGACCCGCATCGCGAGCAGCTGGTGCGCGCCGATGCGCAGGGCATCGAGCACCGCGGGATCCAGCCGTTCCAGCGGCCGGTCCACGCATTTGGCCAGGATGGCGTCATAGGTGCCCTGGCCGCGCAGCGCGCCGTAGGCCAGCTCGGTGGCAAAGCCGGCGTCACGCTTGTCCAGCCGGTGCTTTCGGATGCTCTTGGGGAGCACCAGGTTGGCGTAGGCATCCTCGCCGGAGACGGCGCGGAGCACTTCAAAGGCGACGAGCCGGGCCGGGTCGGCGGCGCGGGTGCGCTGGCCGGGAGCGGCGGCGGTGCGGGTCTTCACCGCGGCGCGGCGGCGTTCGTGTCCCTTGTCGTTGCGTTTCTTTTCGGGCTGGGAGGTCATTCGAAGACCACGTCCTCACGGTTGGCGAGGCCGCGGGCCCAGTCGGCCCCCGGCATCATTTTCTTGCCGGCGGGCTGCACACGCAGCAGTTCCAGGGCGTGCGAGCCGGTGCCTACCAGTGCAGCAGCGGTGCCACCTCCGCTGAAGCGGACCTGGCCGGGACTCAGGTCGGTGACGTCCGGACGCAGGGCTGCGGCACCGATCTTGAACCGGGCACCATCCCACAGGGTCCAGGCGCCGGGCTCGGGCGTCACGCCGTTGATGCGCCGACGGATGGCCAGCGCCGGCTGCTGCCAGTCCACGCGGGCATCGTTAATGCTCAGCTTCGGCGCCAGGGTGATGTCCCCCTGCTGCGGCACGGCGACGGCCGCACCGGAGTCAACGGCGCTGAGCGTCTGGGCGAGCAGCACGGCACCGGAGTGCGAAAGCCGTTCCAGCAGGTCCCCGCTGGTGTCGTCGGGCTTTACGGTCTCGGTGAGCGTGCCGTAGACCGGGCCGGTGTCCAGCCCGGTTTCGAGCAGGAACGTGGACGCACCGGTGACGTCGTCGCCGGCAATCACGGCGTGCTGCACCGGGGCTGCGCCTCGCCAGGCCGGCAGCAGCGAGAAGTGCAGGTTGATCCAGCCGTGCTTGGGAACAGTCAGGGCACGGGCCGGAACCAGCGCGCCGTAGGCAACAATCGCGGCGACGTCGGGCTCCAGGGCGGCGATGGCGGCAATGGCCTCGTCATCCACCTTGGCTGCGCGGATGACCGGCAGGCCCAGTTCCTGGGCGCGGGCGGCCACCGGTGACGGGGTCAGCACCTTCTTCCGGCCCAGAGAGGCGTCGGGACGGGTGAGGACGCCAACGACGTCGAACCCGGCGTCGATCAGTGCATCCAGGGACGGAACGGCCACCGCAGGGGTGCCGGCAAACAATACTCGAAGCGCCACGCGGACTAGGCCCCTGCCTTGGTACCGAAGGAGCTGCCGCCGAAGGAGCTGCCACCGAAGGACGAGCCGACGCTCTGCGCGCGTTCGCTGACGGTGCGAGCGGCCATGGCGTCGTATTCGCGCTGGCGAATGGCACGGAGGGCGGCCTTGCGGTCCTCCCCCTCCAGCCGGTCGATATAAAGCGAACCGTTCAGGTGGTCCGTCTCGTGCTGGAAGCAGCGGGCCAGCATGCCCTCACCCTCGATGCTGATCGGGTTGCCGTGCAGGTCCTGTCCGGTGACGCGCGCCCAACGGAAGCGCGGGGTCTGGTAGCCAAGGCCTGGGATGGAGAGGCAGCCTTCCAAGTGGTCCGGCTGGAGGTCTTCGCTGAGTTCCAACACCGGATTGACCACATGGCCCGACTGGCCGTCCACGCTGTAGGTGAAGACGCGCAGGCTGACGCCCACCTGCGGCGCGGCCAGTCCGGCCCCTTCCACGTCCTCCATGGTCTCCTCCATGTCCGCTACCAGCTTCGCCAGTTCAGGCCCGAAGTCGGTGACGTCTTCGGCCCGGGTCCGCAGGACCGGGTCACCGAGGGTGCGGATAGTGAGGATGGCCATCGGGTGTTCGTTCCTTACTGTTGCTGCTTGGGATCGAATCCAGTCTAGTTGGCTCCGCCGCTCACCGGGACGGCCGGCGGCTGGATGGGCGCCTGGGCGTCCACCTCGGGGGCCGGAGCGGCATGCGCGCCCACCGGGGGCGGTGGCACGGGAAGCAGGGCTCGGCCTGCACCGATGGCATCCATGCTGGTCTGCCACACCCGGCGCAGGGCGCAGAACTTGAACCAGTGCTGCGGCAGCACGGCCGGATTGGCGCGCATGGGCCGCACCTCCGTCTGTCCCACGGCCACACCGAGAAGCAGCGGGTCCTGCCCGTAAGCCCACGGCTCCCAGGTGCCGGCACCGGCGTCGACCAGGGATTCCTGGGCCTTCATCCCGGCCACCAGCTGCATGACCACCTTGTCGTCGAGCGGTTTGACCTGGCCGTCCCGGTCCGTCTTTTTGGTTTTGTAGTCGATCAGGCACAGCCGGCCGCCGATGCGCGCCACCAGGTCCAGGGTGCCGGCGTAGCCCACCTCGGCGTTCCAGACGGTGATTTCGGGTGCGAGGGGCTGGACGTCGTAGAGCTTCCACCATTCATCGAACCGGTCTGCGAACTGGTGCTCGCCCCGGGACGCCAGGTCCTCGCGCGCCCGTTCGAGCTCATGCGGGCGGTCCAGGGCCCGCAGTGCCACCTGCTCACAGTAGAAGTGGACGCGCGTGCCCCGCTCAGCGGCGGCGTCGCGGTAGCGCTCCGAGGCGGAGGACGCTTCCTTGATCACGCTGCGCAGCTGGGACGGGTTGCCCAGGGCCGCGGTGAGCTTGGGATCCTTGACGACGGCGGAGGCGGCCATGTAGCTGTGCCAGCCGTCCAGGGAGGTGGATCCCTGGGCGATAACCGTAGTGATGGACGGGACCGTGGGCGGCTCGGAGAGCGACCGCGAGTACATCCGACCGTATTCGGTAGCGTGTGCCAATGCTGGTTCAGTCATGCTTCCAGTCTGCCACCCGGCACTGACAGTCGGGGCGCAGGGCTGCGGGGTGCCGGAGTCTAGCGGCTGCCGCCGGTCCGTACCCGGTCAATGATGGCATCCACCCGTTGCGGATGCCGTTTCGGGAACCGGCCAGCCCGTAAGCCGGCCCGTCGTCGGTGGTCCCCCACGGGACGAGCACATCGAAATCGAGGTCCCGGACCAGTTCCAGGCTTTCGAGATAGGCCTGCCGGAGCTGCGGGTCCAGGACAACCGCTTTCCATTCACCATGCTCAATCCAGATGAAGTCCCCCGTAAACAGGAACCGGCCGGAACCGCTGTCCCACAGGAAGCTGGTGGTGCCGGCGGTGTGGCCCGGCGTCGGAATGATTTCCAGGTCCTGGGCCAGCATTTGGCGTTGGTCGAACACACCGGCCACGTCGAGGGATGCGGATACCTCCGTCCGGTCATCCTGGTGGACATAGACGGGGACGTCGATTCCGGGGGTACCGTACATGGCCTCGTGGGCGTGGTTGATCAGCAGCCGCTCCGCTCCTCCCAACTCCCGGATGGCCGCGGCTGAGCTGCCGATACCGAGCGAGTTGTAGATGATGGTGTTGCCCTGCCCTCCCTGCAGCACAAAGGACCGGAGCAGGACGTTGTGCTGGTAGGGCAGGCGGACGGAGCCAGTGGCGAGCAGTCCTTCTACTGGCATCTCCAACGGGCTGGTGGTCATGGCCCGATCCAATCAACGGGGCGGGAATCCGGCATGCAGGACCTGCTTACGCCTCTGAAAGAGCCCGCACCAGCAGGAAACGCCGGTAGGAAACCATGGATGAACACAAAAAAGGCCGCCACCTTGCGGTGACGGCCTTTGCTGGTGGGCGATACTGGGTTCGAACCAGTGACCTCTTCGGTGTGAACGAAGCGCGCTACCACTGCGCCAATCGCCCCAGCTTGTTGGTGTGCCCGTAAGCACTCCAACGAGTAAAGATGCTAGCCCAGATCCGGCGGGACTCCAAACCGGACTCCAAACCTGGCTCCGGACCGGGCTCCGGACCGACCCGGCCCACCGCCCGGCCGACCCGTGCAGGATCCTGAACCAGCGGTGAATCGGCACCGGAACCGGGGACCCACCTGCGCCGATTGGACGAACCCGCAAACGTCCTATAGAGTTTTTCTTCGTTGGAAAGCGGGGGTTCGCCGCGGAAAGCGCAAGCGGTCCGAGGCAGATAGCCCCTAACTTCTTCCAACATGCGGACGTAGCTCAGCTGGCTAGAGCACCACCTTGCCAAGGTGGATGTCGCGGGTTCGAATCCCGTCGTCCGCTCGCAAGTCACTGTACAAGCCGCTCCTGGTTTTACCATGAGTCGGTCAGCCAAAGCTTTATGCGGCGGTTACGGTGGGGTGGCCGAGAGGCGAGGCAGCGGCCTGCAAAGCCGTATACGCGGGTTCGAATCCCGTCCCCACCTCCACAGTGGATTGTAAGACTTGACCCATTTATGGGCGCGATTGGCGCAGCGGTAGCGCGCTTCCCTGACACGGAAGAGGTCACTGGTTCGATCCCAGTATCGCGCACGACAGTACTGTTTTCAGTGCTTTCTTGCGGACGTAGCTCAGCTGGCTAGAGCACCACCTTGCCAAGGTGGATGTCGCGGGTTCGAATCCCGTCGTCCGCTCTCCCTGCTGCTTATGGTTTTCCAGGAGTGATCCTGAACGGGCCGAGCAGTATAGGGCGCGATTGGCGCAGCGGTAGCGCGCTTCCCTGACACGGAAGAGGTCACTGGTTCGATCCCAGTATCGCGCACGGACAGTTTCGACTGTTTTCATTTGCGGACGTAGCTCAGCTGGCTAGAGCACCACCTTGCCAAGGTGGATGTCGCGGGTTCGAATCCCGTCGTCCGCTCTCCCCCGGTCCATGCGGCCGAATAAGAAGGAACAGGTTTTCAGCCTGTTCCTTCTTTTGTTTAACCAGGCTTTCGGACAACCTCCCGGCCGACGGAGCCACTGATCTCCGCTCCTGGGTCGGTTAACTTGGGCTGGCAGCCCGCACGGCCTCATTCAGAGTGCAGTAGATGTCCCCTCACCAACCATCAGGCAGCATTTACTGCACTCCGAACGTGCGGCCGCCGCTCTAATGAGCAGATAACGGGGTTTGGCCGGTCTATTGAGCAGATAACGGGGCTTTCCGGTCGCGATAACCCCGTTATCTGCTCAGTAAAGGGCAGGTGCGCACCGGTCCGGGCGAACTCCGCCCCGGTGGTCCGGCCGATCTATGTACCCGCACCAGCGGCGGTGATTGCTGCGGCGACCGCCGCGGTGGCAGCTTCCATCCGAGCAGTGACGGCTGCCTTGTCCGCATTCTCGGACTCATGGATAAAGGCGGTTCTACCGCGGCGCATTCCGCAGAAGTCGATGATGCCGTGCTCCACGGACGTGCTGAAGGACTGCGTATATCCGTGCCGGGCAAAAGACTCCGAGCTAGTGCCGGACAACGGCAACAGGTGCATGGTCAGCCGGCCGAGCAAGGGAACCACATGCCCGCCGTCGTCGTAGTCAAAGGCCCAGCCGGCCACGAACACGCGGTCGATCCACCCCTTGAGGAGCGCCGGGAGGGACCACCAATACACCGGAAACACCAGGACAAGGTGGGCAACCCCCTCCAGTCGCTGCTGTTCGGCGACGACGTCGGGATCCGAGGTCCCGCCGCCGGCATAGACCGCGCGGTCATTGGGCGTAAACCGGGGGTCGAAACCCTCCTGCTCCAGGTGGACAACGCGGGCGGTATCCGCCCCCAGCAGATTGTGGAGGTTGGCTGCAGCCGCATACGTCAGCGACCCGGGATCCGGATGTGCGGTCACGATCAGCGTGCTCATGGCTGGTAAGTCCTGTCACCTATCGGCCGTCCCCGAACGTTGGCCTCAAAAGATACTCGCATCGCCCCGGAACCGACTACGTGGTTTTTCTGGATGCTGCACCGGTGCATGTGCAAAAACTACGTGGTCGCCTAGCGCTCCGCCCCATACTCTTTGACTGCCTTGGCCGGGGGCGTGGCCGGGAACCACGGGAGGCCGAGAGGCGAGTCTCGCATTGATCCGCACCAATGCTGAGGAGAATCACCGTGAACAAATCATCACCCGCCCTCGCCGTCCTGGCCGCAACCGCTGCGCTTGGACTGGCTGCCTCCCCTGCGACCGCCGGCGGCCGGCATCATCCACCGCCCCCGTCACCCGTTCCCGTTGCCGGGGAGGTGACTACGGTCGCGGACGGCCTGGTTGGCCCCCTGAGCTTCGCCGCGGGCCGGGGCGGCACACTCGACGTCGCCCAATCCTTTATCGGACTCCTGACGCGTGTCACCAACGACGGCGACGCCGAGGTCCTCGCGGCGGCTCCGCAAGGCTACGGCACCGCATCCGTGTCCCGGGTGCGCGGAACCACCTACTACTCGGTGAGTACCGGGCAGGACACGCGGGATCCGGCGACCAACATCGGGCTGCTCCAGTCGGTAGACCGATACGGCAACGTTGAAACCGTCGCCGACATAGCCGGCTATGAATACGCCGCGAACCCCGACGGCATCAATACCTACGGTTTCGAGCAAGCACTGCCGGCTGAATGCGCGGCGCAGCTGCCGGAAGGCATTCAGCCGGCCCCCTATACGGGCCTGCCCGACTCCAACCCGGTTGCGTCGCTGCCGGGCAGGGACGGCATTGTTGTGGCTGACGCCGGGATGAACGCCCTAGTACTGGCCGGATACGACGGCACCGTCTCCACTGTGGCGGTGCTGCCTCCGGTTCCATTCGAGATCACCGCGGAGGTCGCCACGGCCTTCGGCCTGCCCGCCTGCACCGTTGGACTCACCTACAACGTGGAGCCAGTGCCCACCGACGTCGAACGCGGCCCCGACGGTGCCCTCTACGTGACCTCGCTGCCCGGGGGGTTCGAAGGCGGAGCTCCCGGATCCGTTTACCGGGTGGACCGTGCCAACGGAACAGTGGAGCTCGCGGCCACGGGCTTCGCGGGTGCCACCGGGTTGGCGGTCAACGACAACGGGGATATCTTGGTGGCCGAATTGTTCGGGAACCGGATCTCCGTGGTGCCGTCCGGCTCGGACACCCCCGAGCTGTTCCTGGAGGTCAACCAGCCGGCCGACCTGGAATTGCGCGGTTCGTCACTGTACGCCTCCATTGACGTCCTGGCCGGCGGCACACCGCCCGAGCCCGGCACGGAAGCACCGCCGGCTGCGGAACCGCCGGCCGAACCGGATCCGGCGACGGCCAGCAGCATTGTCCGGATCGAGCTCGACGACCACTGCGGCGGATACCGCCACGGCGGGCATTCGGGGCACGGCCTCAGCGACGAGGGACCTGACGACTAACGGAGAGGTCCATACGGAAGATATGCCGGCAGAGAAAAAACCTTTCCTCTGCCCCCTTGCGGGATCTACGATGGACGGGAACGGGAAACGAGCGGGTTTCCCCTGTGAAAGGAGGTGATCCGTGTCTGTATTTGACGAGCTCAAGGGCAGGGCCGGAGAGCTGAAGGACAAAGCCGCCGGATTTGTGGGCGAGAACGCCGACAAGATCAAGGGCGGCATCGATCAGGCCGGAAACTTTGTGGACCAGAAGACGGGCCACAAGTACTCCAGCAAGATTGACGGCCTCCAGAACAAGGTTTCCGAAGCGGTGGATAAGACCAACCGCGGCAAGGAACCGGGAACCGGCAACGGTCCCGGGCAAACCCCTCCGACCCACTAGGTCTTAGGAGCACGGCAAGAAGCGCCGGTCCCGCCGAGAGGCGGCGCCGGCGCTTCCGCCGTTTAAGGCCTGCTCCGTTTGAAGTCCGGTCCTAGGATTCCTCGCCGGTCTGGCCTTCGCGGGCGAGGGCGGTCAGGCGGGAGACGGCACGGAAGTACTTCTTCATGTAACCGCCACCCATCATTTCCTTGGTGAACAGCTGGTCGAACGGCACGCCGCTGGCCAGGATCGGGACGTCCTTGTCATAGAGCCGGTCTGCCAGCACCACAAACCGCAGCGCCACCGACTGTTCGGTGATGGTCTTTACGTTGTGCCAGACGACGGCGTCCACGCCGTCGATCAGCTGCCGGTACCGGCTCGGGTGGACATTGGACAGGTGGGAGATCAGTTCGGAGAAGTCGTCGGCCGCCACTGTCTTGCCGCTGAATTCGGCTTCCATCCGCTGCTCGAGCTCGGCGTCGTCCAGCGGTGCCGGGGACTCGGGCAGGCCGCGGTGGCGGTAATCCTCGCCGTCGATGCGGACCACGTCGAACTGGTCGGCCAGGACCTGGATTTCGCGCTGGAAGTCGACGGCGGCAAAGCGCCCCTCGCCCAGGGAACCGGGCAGGGTGTTGGAGGTGGCAGCAAGCTTGACGCCGGCGTCGGCCAGTTCGCGCATCAGCCGGGACATCAGCACGGTGTCCCCCGGATCGTCGAGCTCAAACTCGTCAATGCACACCAGCTTGTAGGTGCTCAGGGCGTCTACGGTCTTGCGGAAGGACAGGGCACCTACCAGGTTGGTGTATTCCACGAAGGTGCCAAAGGCCTTGGGACCCTCAACGGCGTGCCACAGTGAGGCGAGCAGGTGGGTCTTGCCGACACCGAAGCCGCCGTCGAGGTAGAAGCCGGCCTTGGTCTCGGGCTTTTTGCCGCCGAAGAGTTTCCGCAGCCCGCTCGGAGCGGGGGCGTCGACGTCGGCGGCGAACGCGCGCATGGCGTCCACGGCCTGTGCCTGTGAGGGCTGGGACGGATCGGGACGGTAGGAATCAAAGGACACGCTGCCGAACCGGGGCGAGGGGAAGAATCCCTGCAGCAGTTCGTTGACGGATACCTGGGGAGTCCGTTCTGTCAGGTGCTCCAGTTGTGCCACTTCGCGTTATCCGTCCGTTTCGTGCCCGGCCGGCATGTTTCAGCCGGTTCTGATGCTCTTGCGTGGCGGCGTTTTGCCGCCCTGCAAACGATACGCCAACGCTGGCGGGATTTGGATTTGCCCTGTGTAGCGCGACTGCCTTCACATACGCGTCCGCCGTGGACACTTCGCCGCATAAGCATGATGCCAATGTCCCCTGCCGCCGCCGGACTGCCCGGTTGTTGGGTGGCTGCTGCAAGGCGATCCAGCCATCCGCGGGCGGGTGAGGGGGCGAGCCGGAAACCATCCCTTAGGCCACCGGGCGGCGACAGTGCCAACGGAACCCGACGCCGTCGGGAAGCGTAGACGGACCGCTGGTTGCTACCTTCCGCCGTGCCCGGCGCTGCTGGGCGGGTTGTTGCCGGTGGCGTCGGGCGTAGTGGCGCGACGGCCGATGAGGAACCAGAGAATCGGGCCGGCGAATGGGAAGGCAAGCACCGCGAGCACCCACACTGCCCGGGCGGCGCCGGTGAGGTGGGGAGCGCGTGCGATGCCGATGAGAGCCAGGACAAAGAGCAGAAGCGCAAGCACCCCGATTCCGATGACGATGAATTCCCACGACGTGGGAATCACCGGGTTCGCGCCTTCCGATGCCGATGCCAGCATTACCGTCCCCCCTTTTTCGGGCCCGCGGATTTCGGACCGCACCTCCACCCTAGACGCTGGCCCCCCCGCTTTCCTCTGGGATCGCCTATGCGGGCACACCTCCGCCCGGCCAGGCAGAGGCGGAACGTCGCCCTCCGGCACGTCTGGACGCCGGCCGAAGCGCAGCCAATACTCGACTCATGACCCCTCGGCGCACCGGGAACCCAAACACGGAACACCAGCGAACCCCCGCTGAACGCACCCTGCTCGGCCTGGAATTCGGCACGGCCGCAGCGGCGCTAGGTGGCGGCATCCTCCTGGCGGTCCGGCCCGACGGTGCCTTCCTGCATGCGGATCCGCACGTGCTGCGGCACACGCCCTTCAAGGACTGGCGGCTTCCCGGACTGCTTCTTGCCGCCGGTTGCGGCGGCGGCTACCTGGTGACCGGCCTGCTGCAGCTGCGCCGGCACCGTGCAGCCCGTCCGCTGGCAGTTGCGGCAGGCACCGCACTGGTCGGGATGGAGGCATGGGAAGTCGCGTTCATCGAGTTCCAACCGCTGGAGGCGCTGTTCGCCGCCGTCGGTGTCGCCGTCGTCGTGCTGGCGCTTCACCTGCCGCCCGCGGCCTCCCCCGGGCCGGAGAAGGGCGGGAGTTAGGCAGGCATTGGAAGTTTTCGCCCTCCGGCGTCGTTAGGCTTAGTAGAAGCCATGCACAAGCCGAGGAAAGAAGTTTTACGTATGTCGATCGCCGCTGACAGCAACCCCAAGTTCGCCGCCTACGCCCATCCGGAGCGGCTCGTGTCCACGGACTGGCTGGCAGAAAACCTCGGCAAACTGGACAACCTGGTCGTGCTGGAATCGGACGAGGACATCCTGCTGTACGAAACCGGGCACATTCCCGGTGCCCGCAAGATCGACTGGCACACGGATCTGAACGACGCCGATACCCGCGACTTCGTGGACGGCGAGGCCTTCGCACAGCTGATGTCCCGCAAGGGCATCACCCGCGACTCCACCGTGGTGATCTACGGCGACAAGAGCAACTGGTGGGCCGCCTACGCCCTGTGGGTGTTCACCCTGTTCGGCCACAAGGATGTCCGCCTGCTCGACGGCGGCCGGGACAAGTGGATTGCCGAAGGCCGCCCGATGACCACGGACAAGGTCTCCGTGGAGCCCACGGACTACCCGGTGGTGGAACGGCGCGACGAAGAGATCCGCGCCTTCCTGCCCGACGTCGTCGGCCACCTGGGCAAGGGCCCGCTCATCGACGTGCGCTCCCCCGCCGAGTACACCGGCGAACGCACCCACATGCCGGACTACATGGACGAAGGCGCCATGAAGGGCGGGCACATTCCCACCGCCAAGTCCGTGCCGTGGGGCAAGGCCGCCGCCGAGGACGGAACGTTCCGGACCCGGGAGGAACTCGAGGCCCTCTACAAGGACGGTGCCGGACTGCAGGAGGGCGACGACGTCGTGGCCTACTGCCGCATCGGCGAACGGTCCAGCCACACCTGGTTTGTCCTGAAGCACCTGCTCGGCTTCGACTCCGTGCGCAACTACGACGGCTCCTGGACCGAGTGGGGCAACGCGGTCCGCGTACCGATTGCCCGCGGCGAAGAGCCCGGCAACGCCCCCAGCTGATTTCCCTCACCAGAAAGATTTACGCATGACTGCCACACCCGAAACCGCTGTCCCGGACTCACTGGCCGAGATTGTCGACGACTTCCAGGCCATGGAAGAAGCCGAACGCCTGGAACTGCTGCTGGAATTCTCCCAGGGCCTGCCGGACCTGCCCCCGGAAATCGCGGACCGGCCCGAATTGATGGAACAGGTGGTGGAGTGCCAGTCGCCGGTGTTCCTCAGCCTGGACGTGGACGACTCCCCCGAGCACCTGGTCACGCTGTTCTTCAAGGCCCCAAGGGAGGCCCCCACCACGCGTGGCTTCGCCGGCGTGCTCTACGAAGGCCTCAACGGACTGCCGGCCGCACAGATCCTGGCCGTGCCCGCCGATGTTCCTGACCGGCTGGGCCTGACCCGCGCCATCACCCCGCTGCGGATGCGCGGTATGTCCGCCATGCTGGGACGTATCAAGCGCCGCCTGGCGGAACATGAGAAGCTGCGCCAGGCGTAGGCACGCGCAGGGAGCACACGGAAGGAACAGCCATGGCAGGGAACCGGGACAAACATGCGGGCAAGGGCGCGACGCCGGCCACGCGCCTGCTGGACCAGCACAAGGTTCCCTACACGGTGCGGCATTACGAGCACGACGCCGGCGCACCCTCCTACGGGCTGGAAGCCGCGGAAAAACTGGAACTGCCTCCGGAGACCGTTTACAAGACCCTGATGGTGGACCTGGGCGGGCATCTGGCCGTGGCCATGGTGCCGGTGGCACTGAACCTTGACCTGAAGAAGTTTGCCGCACTAATGGGTGCCCGCAAGGCAGTGATGGCGGACCGGCACGAGGCGGAGAAACGCACCGGCTACGTGGTGGGCGGGATTTCGCCGCTCGGGCAAAAGCATTCCTCCCCCGCCGGCATCGACTCCCGGGTGGAGCTGCTGGATACCGTGTATGTCTCCGGCGGCCGGCGGGGGCTGCAGATAGGCCTGTCCCCTTTTGACCTGATCCGGCTGACCCATGCGGTGACCGCACCGATCGCTGCGGCGCCGGCATAGCTCCCTGCCGCTATGAAGCGTCCGGCGTCGCTATTTCCCCGTCCGGCAGGTGTTGCATCCGGCGCAGCGGAGACAGCAGAACGGGCAGGAAGGCCAGGCACGCCACGGCTGCCGCAATCCAGAGCGCGGTTCGGGCACCGTAGACCTGTCCCAGCACACCGCCGAGGACGGCGCCCACGGGCTGGGTGCCCCAGACCAGGAACCGCATAGTGGCGTTCATCCGCCCCAGCAGTCGGTCCGGCGTCAGCCGCTGCCGGAAGCTGACCTGGGTGATGTTGTAGATGACAATGCCGAAACTGACGGCTCCCAATCCTGCTGCCCCTGCCCAGAGGGTCCACCCTTCGGAGGCCGCGGGCCACAGCAGGGCAAACGGAGCCGTTATCGCCACCGACACCCAGATGGCGGGCCCTTCACCCAGCCAGGCCGTCACCCGCCTGGTGGCCAGGGCACCCAAAAGACCGCCGACGCCGAGCACCGAGAACACCAATCCGATCTGTTCCGGACCCAGTCCCGCCTCACGCGGCAGGAAAAAGACCAGCATCGCCATGTAGGCGGAAAACGCCAGGTTGAACAGGGCCGTGGACGCGGCAATGGAGCGCAGCAGGCGGTTGGAGAGGACAAAGCGGAGGCCCTCGGCCATTTCGGTGGCCAGCTTCGACCCCGGCTTTTTCTCCGGCCGGGCCTGCGGCTTCCTGATCCGGAAGACAAACAGCGCTGAAAGTCCCATGGCCACCGCATCCAGCAGCAGCGCGAAGGGAGCAGTCAGCCAGGCAATCAACTGCCCTGCCGCGGCGGGACCGCCAAGCTGGGCAACGGAACGCACGGTCTCCAGGCGGGCATTGCCATCCACCAGCCGGTCGCGGCCGATCAGGTGCGGAAGGCAGCTCTGATAAGCCACATCGAAAAATACCGTGAACACACCAATGACGAAGGCCACGGCGTACAGCTGCCAGATGGACAACACCCCCAGCCACCAGGCAAGCGGCACCGTCAGGAGCGCGGCAGCCCGGACCGCGTCCGAGGAGACGAGCACCTGCCGAAAGCGCATCCGGTCCACCCAGACGCCGGCGGGCAGCCCCACCAGCAGAAAGGCCGCTGTACTCATGGCAGCCAGTAGCCCGGCTTCGAATTCGCCCGCCTGCAGCGACACCACGGCTACCAGCGGCAGGGCGAGCAAGGAAACCTGCTGGCCAAGCTGGCTCAAGCTGGTGGAGTAGTACAGGTTGCGGAAGTCGTGGTCCCGCAGCAAGTGAGGCTGCCGGTCCTTGGCTTGGGCTGCGGAACCCCCGGTCGCTGTCATGTCTTCAGCGGTAGCCAGACCCTCCGCCGTGCTGCCCTTATCGGTCGCCCTGCCCTCATCCGTCGTCATGCGATTGACTGTGAACAATCGATTGAGTTTTGTCAATAGGCCTCTGCTATTCTGCCCTTATGACGCAAGAGAGCCGCCCGGCCCCGCGGCGGACGCCCACTGAGGAAGAGGCCAAAGCCCTCGCTTCCGCAATTCGGCTGCGGATCCTCCGCCTCTGTTTCAAGGAGCAGCTCACCAACAAGGAAATCGCCACGCGGCTCGGCGCCAATCCCGCCACGGTGCTTTACCACGTCCGCAAGCTAGTCTCCACCGGTTTCCTCGAGGCGCAGGAGGCCAGGTCCGGACCCAGCGGAGCGTACGAGGTTCCCTATCTGGCCACTGAAAAGTCGTGGCGGTTGGAACAGGACGGGCATGACCTGGATGTCCGCCAGGCCGTGATCGGCGCCTTTGTCGACGAAATGGGGCAGGTGCCGGCTTCGGACGAGGTCTTGATTTCCCGGCTGGCGGTCCGGCTGACCAAGGAGGGACACGACCGGTTCTTGGAACGGGTCATGGGAATCCTGGAGGAGATCAAGGCGGAGGAGCCGGCAGGGACAGCGGACAGCACAAGGTACTCGATCTTCCTGGCCGTGCATCCGGAAGACCGGCCCTCCACCGGAGAGGCGTAGCCACTGTGAGAGGCGAGATGTTCCCCCGCAACCTGACCGCGCTCGAATACCTGCACATGGCAATATATGACCGCTTTGAGGAAAGGGAACTGGAGGAATCCCTGCACGTCAAGGTGATTCTCGCCGAGATGGTCCATGTTGAGAGGATCGACTGGAGCACCCATCAGTTCTACCTGCGGCAGGGGAAACCCTTCACGGCTGAGTGGTTCGTCCGGTCTTTCCCCCACACGATAGGCATTCCCATGGGCATCGCCCATTACGTCAGCGGACTGGTCCGGGACAGCAAGGTTACCGGGAACCTGCGCGACACGGTCCTGCTCCCCACGGCACCGACTACCTGCCGTGAGCGTCCGGACCTGGCAACCGTGCCGCTGATGATCCCGGTGATCCACGAGGTTTCCGAGGAGGAAGCAGCAGAGAGCACGGTTGGCCTCCGTGATATTGCCGTTTGCGCCGACCAGTATTACGCCGATACCAGCAGCCGCAACCGCTCAATCCTCGCAGCCGGCCTGGCCGTTATCACGGTGCAGGATCGGATGAGCCGTGCGCTGACCCCCTCCCCTTACGATGAGATCACCGCAATCCAGGCTCCGGGCACACGCAACCGGATACGGTACGAGTTCACCCGGAAGCCCTACTACCTGGATTACGACTAGGCGCCGGTGCGGTACCGGGCGCCGCCGGGCTGACCGGCGAACCTAGTACCCTCCCCACGCTAGGCCCCGGTGCTGCTCCCCCGCGCTACTCCCCCGTACGGTGCTCCGACGGATGCCGGGTACGGCCCAATGCATCATTAAGCCAGCCCAGCGCAACACGCTCCCACCGTTCGGGGTCCACGTTGTATTCCTTGGTGTGCCGCGCCTGCGTAAAGGGCTCGAAGGTGATGACCTCCGGGTTCTTCTCCGCCAGCTCGGCGGACGGACCGTACGGCACAAAATCGTCATCCCGGCTGTGCAGGATCAGGGTGGGAATCCGGATTTCCTCGGCCCGGGTGACCCAGTCCATGCTCTTGAGGTCCAGGGGCGCGGCAAGGCCGGTGAGGGCGCGGCCCGCGGCGTTGGAGATGAGCCACTGGCCCAGCCGGCCGGCCTGCGCGGGGATCCGGTTGACGCGCGCGTGGTGGGCCAGCACATCCACCCAGTTGATCACCGGTCCGTCCAGCACCATGGCGCGGATGAACCGGCGCAGCGGCGACCGGTCCGCCGCCTGCAGGCTGATGGCTCCGCCCATGGACCAGCCGAACAGCACCACGTCCTGCGCCCCGTGCTCCAGAGCGTAGCGGATGGCGGCTTCCACGTCCTGCCACTCGGTCAGGCCCAGGCCGTAGCGGCCGTCCGAGGCATAGGGGGCCTCGCCGTCGTTGCGGTAGGAAATCACGAGGCTGCTCAGTCCGGCCTCGCGGGCGGTGCGCAGCGCGCGCAGGCACTCGGTGCGCCGGGCGCCGCGCCCGTGGACCATAATCGCCCAGGTCTGTGCGCCGGGGGTCCGCACCAGCCAGGCCGGTGCTGTGCCGTTCTCCACCGGGATTTCGACTTCCTCCTCGGGCAGCCCGACGGCGGCGGGCGAGGGATAAATCGACCCGCTCCACCAGCCGCGCCGTGCCTTGGTGAGGTCACCGCTGTAGACCTCTTCGACGTCGCGCTGCACAGTACCTTCACGCGGCACGTACGAGCGGATGGCACCGATGCGGGCATGGCCCTCGCCGTCGTCGAAGTACAGGCTGTACGTGCCGTCCACCGTGGTGTCCAGGTTCGCCGGGAGGATGATCTGGAGCCCGTGCTCGCTGCGGGTCACGGCAAGGATTTCCAGGTTCGCGTCCCGGGTGCGTGCCGGGGTCACCACTTGGCGGGCGAAGTAGATGCCAAGGCCCGACGCCGCCGCCACCACGGCCGTGGAGGCCGCCGCACCGATCCCCGCCCCGAACGCGGTCCAGCGGACCCAGGGGGCAGTGCGCGCGGACGCGGAACCGGTAAGGACTTCGGTAGGAACGGAGATAGCCATAAGACCATTCTTACCGACGCGGGCGTGCACCCGGGTATCGGGGGCCCCGCGCGGCGCCGATCCTGCCGTGACGGCGGGCATACTAGGCTGGTCGCATGACTTCTACGATTGTGGTGCTGACCGAAGAATCCCTGGTTCCCGGCGACGTCGAGAACCTGCGCGCCCTGATGGGCGACGCCGCCGCCCGCATCGAACTGCTGGTGCCGGCCGATCCGGGCCGCAACCTGCTGGTGGATGTGCTGGACAACCTGAGCCTGCTGGAATTCTCCGCAGCGTTTAAGAGCCTCACCGGAGACCGTCCGTCCAAGGCAGAAGAGGTGAAGGCGGCCGTGACCGAACTCGCTGAATCCTTGGAACTGCTCCAGTCGGCCGGTCTGGAAGCCACCGGCACCGTGACCGGCGAAGACCCAGTGGCCGCCGTCGTCGAAACCGCCCGGCGCACCTCCGCGGACCAGGTGGTGGTGATCACCACCCCGCATGCCATCGAGGACACCTTCCGCACCGACTGGGCCAACGAGGCGCAGGACCGGCTGGGCGTACCGGTGCTGCACCTGTACAGCGGCTCGGGATTTATTGGTGAGTCTTAAGCGTTGACGCGGATATGACTACCGAAGAGAACGCCGGAACCATTCCGGTGCAAAAGTCCGAAGAACAGTGGCGCGAGGAGCTCTCCCCCCAGGAGTTCGCCGTGCTGCGCAAGGCCGGTACCGAGCGGCCCTACACCGGTGAATACTGGGACACCAAGACGGCCGGCGTCTACGAGTGCCGCGCCTGCGGCAGCGAGCTGTTCACCAGTAACGAGAAGTTCGATTCACACTGCGGCTGGCCGTCCTTCTTCGCCCCGCTGGCCGAGGGCAAGGTGCGTTACCTGCACGACCGCAGCATGGGTATGGACCGCATAGAGGTCCGGTGCGCCAACTGCGACTCCCACATGGGCCACCTGTTCGAGGGTGAAGGCTTTGACACGCCCACGGACCAGCGGTTCTGCATCAACTCCATTTCGGTGAAGCTCGTACCGGCGGGCGAATAACCGCTGATGGAGCACGGAGTCTTCCCCGCCGACGCGGTGTCCGGGCCGGATGTTCCGGAGGAGGTCATTGACCGCTACCGGGAGCTGAGCGCGGACATTGCCTCCGGCGTCGGCGTGGTCTCCACCCGGCTGCGCGGACGCGATTACGCCGCCACCGTCAGCGGATTCCTCTCCGTCTCCTACGATCCGCCCACCCTGCTGGTCAGCCTGTACGCAGAGGCCCGCATCGCAGAGGCCGTGGTGGAGGCCGGCAGCTGGGCCCTGAGCCTGCTGCCGGCCCGGCTGCGCGGCACCGCGAACTGGCTGGCCAGCCCCGGGTCGCCCC
Source organism: Arthrobacter sp. Y3224198 (assembly GCF_059090025.1). NCBI lineage: Bacteria > Bacillati > Actinomycetota > Actinomycetes > Micrococcales > Micrococcaceae > Arthrobacter > Arthrobacter sp. Y3224198. The sequence continues at coordinate 160,859 of NZ_JBNHFG010000001.1, read as the reverse complement.
TGGAGGGGCTGCTCAACCAGGTGGACTACGGGCGCACACCGGAAACGGGTGCCGCCGTCATTGAGGGCTCGATCGCCTGGTTTGAGGTCCGCACCACGGCCGTCACGACGGCGGCCACACACCAGCTGGTCGTGGGCGAAGTGGTGGCCATGGGACGCCGCGCGTCGACCGACGACGAATCGGACCCGCTCGTGCACTTCGCCGGCGCCTACGCCCGGTTGGGCCGCTAAGCCGCCCGGACCATTGTGCCTGTCCCGGGCCAAACGTAACCTCGATGAACGGGGGAAACGTTCCGCAGCACCTGCGCAGCACCGAACAGCGCTGTGCCGCCGGTCCTCAGGAGATGCAAATGGGCACAGATCAGTACCATGAGCCACCGTCCGAACTGCCCGCAGAAACCCGCACCTTTGCGCGCATGTGCGCGAGCCTGGCCGAGGAGGCCGAGGCCATCGGCTGGTACGTCCAGCGGATGGCGGTGGAGCCCGACGCCGAGTCCCGGGCCATCATGCACGACTCGCTCGGTGAGGAATTCAAGCACTTCAGCATGGAGCTTGAATTCCTGCTGCGCCGCACTCCCCTGTGGCGGGAAATAGCCCGGGGCATCCTCTTTACCGACGGCGACATAGTCCGCCACGGAGAGGAATCGGAGGCGGAAGCCACCGGAGACTAGGCCGCACGAGTCCGTCATTTCCTCCGCTCAGGGAGGTGCCGCATGGCACGCAACAGCCTGCTGGACCGTTTCCGTCCCGTCGGCGCGCCCGGCCCCGCCGGCCCGGCCGGGGTTCCCGCGGCCGACGACGAGGGGCCCGCCGCCGAGCTCATCCCCGTTTTCGAAGTCCTCGACCCAACGATCGACGGCACGCAGCGCCAAGCCGCCGACGCGGAGGCCCGTGCGGACTCCACCGTGGCCGCCGCCCGCCGGCAGGCAGCCGCCCTCGTGGAGCAGGCGCGCATGGACAGCGCCCGGGTCCGCGCTGACGCCGCCGCGCGGGTCTCGGCGGAGGCAGCCCGCACGGACGAGGACCTGCTCTCCCGGTCCCGGGATGAAGCGGCGGAACTGCGCCGGCGCGGTGAATCACGTATCCCGGAACTGGCGGGAGGCATTGTGGCGGACCTGGTGTCCGACCTCCTGGGCCGCGGAACGGACAGCAGCTGATGCGGGCGGACTGGGTGGCAGCCTCCGTTCGGGCACGGTCCATGGCACAGCGCCGGGTGGGAGCGGGGGCCTGCCGGGAACTTGCGGCCCTGCCCAACCTGCCCGCAGCCGTGGCAGCACTCGACACCAGTGTCTACCACCGGGACATGTCCGTCGCCCGTGCCCTGGGACCGGCGCAGCAGGCCACCCGCGCCACCGTCCTGTGGCAGCTGCGCGTCCTGGCCGGCTGGCTTCCGGCCGGCGGAACCCAGCTGGTGCGCGCCGCGGCCGCGCGGTTTGAAGCAGACAACATAACTGCCCTGGCCGCCGCCCTGCGGGCCGGCAGTCCGGCACCGGAACCCGCTTTCGACCTGGGCGGCCTGGCCACGGCCTGGCCGCGGCTGCGTACGGCGGAATCCCCTGAAACCCTGTATGCCATGCTGACGGGCTCGCCCTGGGGCGATCCCGGAGCCGACGCCGCCCTGCCGGATCTGCTGACCGCAGTCTGGCTGCGGCGGCTGGCCTCCGCCGCGCCGGCCGCCCGCCCCTGGGCGGTGGCGGGCGCAGTGCTGCTGGCGGCGCGGCTGGTGCTGGTGGACCGGGTCCGTCCCTCGGGGCGGCTGCCGTCCCTGCTGCGGCCGTTGCTGGGTACCGGCTGGCCTGAGGCAGCGACCCTGCCCGAGCTTTCGCTGGCGCTCAGCCCCGCCGCCGGGCAGGCCCTGGCCGGTATCCAGGACCCGCAGGATCTGTGGCGGGCCGAAGCCCAGCTTGCCGCCCGGGTGGAATTGGACGGGTTCGGCCTGCTGCGGGCCGGCCTGCCGGGACCGGACGTGGTGCTCGGTGCCATGGCGGTGCTGGCCGCCGACGCCTGGCGGGTCCGGGCGGCCCTGGCCGCAGCCGCCGCCGGGACCGGGGGAAGCGAGGTCCTTGATGCCGTGGCGTGAGACCCTCAGTCCGGTCCGGATGGAGCGCATTGCCCTGGTCTGCCCGCTGGACGCCCTGCGGCCGATGCTCACCGAGGTGGCGGCCAGCGCCGCCGTCGAACTGGACCTGCCCTACGATCCCGGCGACGGCCCGGAGGAACTGGACCGCGCCGCGGACGCCGCCGTCGTCCACGGTCCGGTGGCCGCCCTGGCCGGCTGGTCGCCGTCCCGCAGGCTCCCGGAGCTGCGCAAGGTACTGGAACCGCACGGCGCCGCCGCCGTACCGCTGCGCCGCCCGCGCGGAGTGCAGCCGCCCACCCAGCTCACCGGCACCGAAAGCAAACGCCGGGTGCCGCCGCTGCAGCGCCTGCTGGTGGACACCTACACCACCGTCCCCTACGCGGACCTGGACCCGGCCCGCCTGGCCGGGGTGGCCTACGTGGTGATGTTCGGGATGATGTTCGGCGACGCCGGCCAGGGTTTGCTGCTGGTGGTTGCCGGGCTGCTGATCCGGTTCCTGAAGGTGCCCTGGCTGGAGCGCTACCGCCGGACCTGGCTGTTCATCACCGGCGCCGGGGTGATGGCGGTGTTCTTCGGCATCCTGTACGGCGAATTCTTCGGTCCGACCCATGTGCTGCCCGTCCTGTGGCTGGAACCGCTGGAAGAACCGATCCCGCTGATCGTGGCTGCCCTGGTCCTGGGCGCGGTACTGCTGGCCGGGTCCTACGCCCTCGGCACCATCAACCGGGTACGCGAGGGCGGCTGGGGGTATGCGCTCTATGCCCGCTCCGGACTGGCCGGGGCGCTGCTGTTCGCCGCGATCGGCCTGGTGGCGTGGGGACTGCTGGCCGGCAGCGGCGTCATCCTGGTGTTCGCCGGAGTGGCAGCGCTGATTGCGCTGGTGTTCATCTTCATCGGCCTGTTCGCCGAGTCCGGCGGCGGGGCCACGGGAGGCCTGCAAGCCAGCGTGGAACTGGTGGACACGGTGGTGCAGCTGGCGTCCAACCTGGTCTCCTTCACCCGGCTGGCCGCCTTCGGCCTCACCCACGCCGCCCTGATGATGGTGGTCTGGCAAGCCACCACCGCCATCTGGGAACCGGGCTGGCGGATCATCCCGGCCATCCTCATGTTTGTGCTGGGCAACATCCTTACCTTTGCGTTGGAAGGCCTGGTGGCCGGTATCCAGGCGCTGCGGCTGGAGTATTACGAGCTGTTCTCCCGCGTTTTTGCCGAGGAGGGCCGCCCCTTCCGGCCCTGGACTCCCAACCTGGGTTCCGTCGACGCCGGTTCCCCCCTTCCTGCTGAAAGGCACCTGCCGTGAATCCCTGGTTTGCCGGCCTTCCGCTGGTTTTGATCCTCACCGTCCTGCTGACCCTTGGCGCCGTGACGCTGATGCGCCGGCGCCGCCGGGCCGGTGTCCGGGCCCTGCTCGGGCTGAATGCCGTCCTGATGGGCGGCGCCCTGGCCCTGCTGGTGGCCGCCCTGAACGCCGCACCGGCAACCGCCGGCAGCGGCGGGTCGGCCGCCACCGCCGTAGCCGCGGCGACCGACGGCAGCGACAGCAGCGGCGCAGCCCTGCTTGGTGCGGCCATCGCCGTGGCCGGCTCCTCCATCGGCGCGGCCATTGCCGTGGCCTACACCGGCTCGGCTGCCCTGGCGGCCATGAGCGAGCGGCCGGAAATCTTCGGCCGGGCCATGGTGGTGGTGGGCCTGGCAGAAGGGATTGCCATCTACGGGCTCATCATCTCGATCATCCTGATCGGCCAGGCATGAGCAGCCGGGAGGGCACCGTGGCCGCCCTGGGCAGCCCGGTCCTGCTGCAGGGCTACCGGCTCGCCGGCGCGGTCCTCTACCCTGCCGCCGGGGCTGCCGATGTCCGGGCGGCCTGGGCCGGCCTGCCCGAGTCCGTGTGCGTGGTACTGCTGACCCCCGACGCCGCGGCGGACCTCGCCGTCGAACGAGCCAACCCGTTGTCCCCGCTGACCGTGGTGCTGCCCTCATGAGCCGGTTGCCGCAGGGTGCGGACGCAGCGCTGGAACCGGTGCGCCGGGCGCTGACACGGGACGCGGACACGGCTGCTGCCCGGGCGGATGCCGCGGCCCGCAGCCAGGCCCGGGAGATCATGGCCCGGGCACAGGCCGAGGCAGATAGCATCATTGCCACCGCGCAGCACGAGGGTGCCGAAGCAGCCCGGGCCGAAGCCGTGGCTTCCTCCGCACGTGCCCGGCGTGAGGCGCGCCGGACCGTGCTGGCCGAGCAGGAGCGTCTGCGCTCGCTCCTGCGCGAACAGGTGCTGGAACAGGTCCGGGAGGTACGTCGGGATCCCCGGTATCCGCAGATCCTGCGGCGGCTCACCGCCCGGGCGGACCGCCTGCTGGGACCCATGGCCTCAGTTACTGAAAGCCCGAGGGGCGGCGTGACCGGAACCGCCGGGTCGAAGCGGCTGGACCTGTCCCTGCCCGCATTGGCCGAACAGGCCCTGGAGGAGCATGCCGGGGAGGTGCGGCGGTTATGGGACGACGGGTAAGGGCGACGCCCGAAACGGGGGCAACGACGCCGGTGGACCGGACCGGGACGGACTCGCCGGGAGCGACGGCAGGGGCACCCGTGGCCGGAGCGGGTCGGGCCGGAGCGGGTCAGGCCAACGGCGGAACGAATGGCGGCACCGGCCGGATCACCCGGGTGAGCGGTCCGCTCGTGGAGATCAGCGGACTGCCCGGACTTTCGATGCTGGAGGTGGTGAACATCGGCCCCGAAGGCATTGCCGCGCAGGCGGTGTCCATCAACGGGGACGAGGCCACCTTGCAGGCCTACGAGTACACCGGCGGGCTGAAGGCCGGCGATCCAGCCGTGCGGACCGGACACCAGCTCGCCGGACTCCTCGGACCGGGCCTGCTGGGCACGGTGTTCGACGGGCTGCTGCGCCCGCTCTCCTCCGCACCGCTGTGGCTGACCCAGCAGCGGCAAAGCTCCGCCGAGGACCCGGCGGTGCTGGACACCCAATGGGAGTTCACGCCGTCGGTAACCGTGGGCGACTCCGTGACCGGCGGGCAGGTGCTTGGCACCGTGCCGGAGGCCGGGACCGTGGAGTTCCGGGTGCTTGCCCCGCCTGCAGTCTCCGGGGAAGTCACGTGGCTGGCCGAAGGCAAGGTCCGGCCGCTGGATCCGGTGGCGCGGATCGGCAACGTGGAGATACCGCTGGCCCAGCGGTGGCCGGTGCACAGCCCGCGGCCCTTCGGCGAGCGCATCACCGACGTGGTGCCGTTGCAGACCGGGCAACGGGTGCTGGACCTGCTCTTTCCCGTGCCCCGCGGCGCGGCAGCTGCGGTGCCCGGCGGCTTCGGCACCGGCAAGACCCTCACCCTGCAGCAGATCGCCAAGTGGTCCGACGCCGACGTCATCGTCTATGTGGGCTGCGGCGAGCGCGGCAACGAGATGGCCGACGTCCTGGACGGGCTCTCCGGACTGGACGATCCCCGTACCGGCGGCAAACTCATCGACCGGACCGTGATCATCGCCAATACCTCCAACATGCCCATGATGGCCCGCGAAGCCTCCATCGCCACCGGCGTCACGGTGGCGGAGTTCTTCCGCGACATGGGTTACGACGCCGTGGTGATTGCCGACTCCACGTCCCGCTGGGCAGAGGCCCTGCGCGAGTTCGCCAACCGCAACGGGGACCTGCCCGCCGAGGAAGGCTACCCCGCCTCCCTGGCGAGCGCGCTGGCCGCCTTCTACGAACGTGCCGCCCGGGTCCGCACCCTGGGCGGGGCGACGGCGTCGGTCACCGTGATCGGTGCGGTCTCCCCTCCCGGCGGGGACATGAGCGAGCCGGTCACCACGGGCACCCAGCGGTTTGTCCGGTCCCTGTGGCTGCTGGACCGGGACCTGGCCTATTCCCGGCACTACCCCGCGGTGAGCTGGCGCGGCTCCTTCTCCCGCGACGCCGAGTCCCTGGGCCGCTGGTACGCCGCCAACGGGGATCCGCAGTGGGCGCAGCGCCGGGCGCAGGCCTCCCTGCTGCTGGCCGAAGCGGACCGGCTGACCGCCCTCGCGGAGATCATCGGCGCCGCGTCCCTGCCCGGACATGAACAGATGGTGCTGCTGGGCGGGCGCCTGCTGCGTGACGGGGTGCTGCTGCAGAACGCCTTGAGTCCCAATGACGGCTACAGCTCCGCGGGCAAGGGCGGAGCCCTGCTGCAGGCGGTACTCGATGTGGTGGACACCTGCCAGACCCTGGTGGCCCGCGGGGTGCCGCCCGCCGACGTCGACCGCTATGACTTCACCCAGATCCTGCGGCTGCGTGAGGACACCGGCCCCACGGACGCCGAGGGGGTGCAGCGGCTGGGCCGGGATTTTGTCCGGCAGCTGGCCCTGGACCTGGAATCCCCCGTTCCGGCACCGGACATCCAACGTGTGGCAGGAGAAGCCCATGGCTGACGCCAACCAGGCCCGCATTGGCCACCGCGACGTGCGGGAACTTCGCGGCCCGCTGCTGGTTCTGGGCGATACCGACGGCGTGGGCTGGGACGAGTTCGCCAATGTCTCGGTGGACGGCGGGACGGACCGGCATGCACTGGTACTCGAGGTGGACGGCGACGAGACCACCCTGCAGGTCCTGGAAGGCACCGAAGGCATGTCCCTGGGCGGGGTGGAGGTCCGCTTCCAGGGCCGGCCGCTGGCCGTTCCGGTCGGCACCGACTGGTTGGGGCGGGTCTGCAACGGCCGCGGGGAACCGCTCGACGGCGGTCCGCCGGTCACGTCCGAGCACTCCTCCCCGGTAGGCGGCTGGCCGCTGAACCCGGTGTTCCGGGAACCGCCGCAGGATCCGGTGATCACCGGCGTCTCCGTGGTGGATGCGCTCACCACCTTGGTCCGCGGACAGAAGCTGCCCATCTTCTCCCTGCCCGGCCTGCCGCACCTGACCCTCGCCACGCAGATAGCAGCGCAGGCGACCGCGTCTTCCGGCCGGGCTTTCCGGGTGGTGTTCGCCGCCATGGGCATGACGCACGCGGACATTGCCTACATCCGGGACCGACTCGAGGAACGTTCCGCCGCCGGAGAACTGGTGCTGCTGCTTAATGCCGCCGACGATCCGGTGATCGAACGAATCCTCACCCCGCGCATCGCGCTGACCATCGCCGAGTCGCTCGCGTACGATTCCGGCTCGGACGTACTGGTGGTGATGTCGGACATGACGAGCTATGCGGAGGCGGTCCGCGAAGTCTCCGCCGCCCGCCGCGAAATCCCGGCCCGGCGCGGCTACCCCGGCTATCTCTACAGCGATCTGGCGACGCTCTACGAACGCTGCGGGCGGGTGCGCGGCCGGGAGGGCTCGGTAACCATTGTCCCGGTACTGACCATGCCCGCCGGGGACATCACCCACCCGGTGCCCGACCTCACCGGCTACATCACCGAAGGGCAGGTAGTGCTCGACGGCGACATTGACGCTCGCGGCATCTATCCCCCGGTGGATGTGCTTTCCTCGCTGTCCCGTCTGATGCGCAGCGGTGCCGGGAAGGGCCGTACCCGGGAGGACCACCTCGACGTCGCCGCGCAGATCCTCTCCGCGATGGCCCGTGCGCGCTCTGCTGCGGAGCTGGCCGAGCTGGTGGGTGCGGCTGCGCTGAGTGAGACCGACAAGGCCTACATCGAGTTCCGGACCGTGGTGGAGCGCGAGCTGCTCAACCAGGGACGCGATGAGCTGCGCACCCTGGAGCAGACGCTGGATCTGGCCTGGCAGGCGCTGGCCCTGCTGCCGCGCCGGGAACTGACCATGCTCTCGGCGGAGTTCCTGGACCGTTATCTGCCCGCCCCGGGGAGCGGGACGCGGTTGTGAGCGGCTTGCCGGCGTCGGTCGCTGGTCCGGGTGCAGGAGGGAGCAGCTTGCCGGCGTCGGTTGCCGGGCAGGGCTCGCGCGGCCGACCATCTACGGACCAGCGCTCGCGCGGCCGGGTCCGGGAAATCTCGCCGCCACAGGAAAGGCGGACGTCCCTTGTTCGGTATCGGGCAGGCACAGTCCTGCCGGCTGGCATTACCCCGGGAGCGGCACAGTGAGCGGCTTCCGTTCCGGCGGCAGCCGTGCCGAGCGGGCGGAGGTCCAGCGGCGTCTTGCCACCGCGCGGCGCGGGGCGGAACTGCTGGACCGCAAGCAGCGCATCCTGCAACGCTCCATTGAAGGCCTGGACGAAAAGGCCGCCGCCGCACGGCAGGCGTGGGAAGAACTTGCCCGCACGGCCGCCCTGTGGCTGCGGCGTGCGGACGCCCTGGACGGAGCCGACCGCCTGGCCGGGGCGGCGCCGTCGGACACTGCGCTCGCCAGCGTGCGGTGGGGCGGGGCAATGGGCATCGCCTACCCCGAGGAGGCCGCCTGTCGGGTGCCTGCGGAACCACCGGCGGGAGGAAGCTCTGCGCTGGCATTCGCCGCGGCGGCGCACCGGGCAGCGCTTGAAGCTGCCGTGTCCGCTGCCGCCAGCGAGCGGGCCCTGCTCCTGGTCTCCGAGGAACTCGCCGCCACGCGCACCCGGCAACGCGCCGTCGAGAACCGGTGGGTGCCGCAGCTGGAGGAACAACTGACCGCCATTGAACGGCGGATTGCCGAACAGGAACTGGAGGAAAGCCTGCGGCTGCGCTGGGCTGCCGGGCTGATGTGAGGGTCCGGGGACTTGTCCGATGTCAGGGTGCCGCTGCCCGGGCCGGATCGAGAAGGCACAAATTACCGCCGGCCCGATCGAAAAGGCACAAATTACCGCCGGCCCGGTCGAAAAGGCACGATTTACCGATTTCCGCCCGAAAACCGGTAAATCGTGCCTTCTCGATTAGCCCGCCCGTTCCCCGGCAGCGTCTGGCGGGCTGACACTGGGTTTTGCCTGCCGGTTCCCCGCTTGACCAAGCCTGCCGGTTCCCCGCGGGGCAAAACCTTCCGCCGTCCGTCTGCGGCTGGGCTACAGTGACCGCATTGATACTTCACACGCCGGCCCGGAAAGCTCCCGGCTCATGCCCACGCACCGGAACGCCCGGCCCGGCCGCACTGATGCACCTCTCCGAACAACCCGACGACGAGGCGCACTGGCCGGCGCCGCCGTCGTCGTCCTGCTGCTGGGCCTGCTCACCCGGTCCGGGCTGCCGGGGATCCTGGGTGATGCGTCCGGCGGCTTCCTCTACGCCGTCCTGATCTACCTCCTGCTGGCCTTTGCCCTGCCCGGGGCACGAAACCTGCGGGTGGCAGCTGCCGCCGTCGTGCTCTGCGTTCTGATCGAGCTGTTCCAGCTCACTGAGTACCCTGCCCGGCTCGGGGAGTTATGGCTGCCGCTGCGCCTGGTGCTGGGCACGACCTTCAACGCGTGGGACCTGCCGGCGTATCTGGCAGGCTCGGCGGCGGCAGGCCTCGCGGACGGGCTGATCGGACGGACCGGGCGCGGGCTGTCCCGCCGGACATAGCCCGGCGGGACACCCCCGGCCCTCGGTTACAGCCGGAAGTCCTCGTCCAGGCGCTCGATGATGGTGACGTTGGCCTGCCCGCCGCCCTCGCACATGGTCTGCAGGCCGAAGCGGCCGCCGGTGCGTTCGAGTTCATGCAGCAGGGTGGTCATGATCCGGGCACCGGTGGCACCGATCGGATGTCCCAGCGCGATACCGCCGCCGTTGACGTTCACCTTTGCCATGTCGACGCCGATTTCCCGCTGCCAGGCCAGCACCACCGAAGCAAAGGCCTCGTTGATCTCGAACAGATCGATGTCCTCCACACTCATTCCGGTGCGCTTCAGCGCGTGCCGGGTGGCCTCGATGGGGGCGCTGAGCATCATCACCGGGTCGTCGCCGCGGGCGGAGATGGAGTGGATGCGTGCCCGCGGTTTAAGACCGTAGCGGCGGACGGCCGCCTCCGATGCCACCAGCAACACCGCGGCGGCGTCGGAAATCTGCGACGACGTTGCCGCGGTCAGGTGCCCGCCCTCGGCCAGCGGGGCCAGGGTGGCGATCTTGGCGCGGTCCGGGTCGCGGGGCCCTTCATCGGCGGTGACGCCGTTCATCGGCAGGATTTCGCGGTCGAAGCGGCCCTGCGCCTGCGCGGCAATGGCCCGGACATGGGACTCGACGGCGAAGTCCTCCATCTCCTCCCGGGTCAGGCCCCACTGCTTCACCATCATTTCCGCGCCGATGAACTGGGAGATCTGCTGGTTACCGTAGCGCTTCTCCCAGCCGACCGAGCCTGCGAACGGATTGGGGAAACCCAGTTCCTTGGCCGCGGTGTTGGCGTAACCGATGGGCACGGAGGACATGCTCTGCACACCGCCGGCAATCACCAGGTCGCTGGTGCCGCTCATGACGGCCTGCGCTGCATAGGAGACGGCCTGCTGGCCGGACCCGCACTGGCGTTCGACGGTAGTTCCGGGCACCCGTTCGGAAAGTCCCGCGGCCAGCCAGGCGGTGCGGGCGATGTCCATGGACTGCGGACCGACCTGGTCGATGGCACCCAGGATCACCTCGTCGTATTCCTCGGAGTCGATCCCGGCCCGCCGGACCGTTTCGGCAATAACGTGGGCGGCGAGGTCGGCGGGGTGGATTGTGTTCAATCCCCCCTTCCGCTTGCCAACGGGCGTGCGGACGGCGTCGATGATGAACGCTTCAGCCATTTCGAGGGCCTTTCGTCGTTGTAAGGCGGGTGGGTTCCCGGGATCCCCCGGGTGTGGCATCCGGTAACACCTGTGCCGTGCACCACAATAGGTGATTCTGCCGCGTGGGTAACCAGACCACCGGTATGTGCCCGGCGCGCGCCGCCGCAGCCCCGGCACCCGCCGCCCGGGCACCCGAACGCCGACGCCGGCACCCTCCGTCCAGGTGCCCGAACACCACCAGCCGCACCCTCCGTCCGGACGGCAGGACGCCAACGGGTAGAATGAAAAAGCTGTGTTCTGAGCAGCCGGCTGCCGGGCACCACGCAGTCCCCCAAGCAGTCCTTACCACCAGAGTCTGAAAGCAGCGGAGTGTCACAACAGGTTTCCACCACCGTCAGCGCCACCGCCACCAAGGAGATCGTTCGGGAGTCCGCACGGCGGCGTACCTTTGCCGTCATCTCCCACCCTGACGCCGGCAAGTCCACGCTCACCGAGGCGCTGGCCCTGCATGCCCGGGTGATCGGCACGGCCGGCGCCACCAACGGCAAGGAAAACCGCCGCGAAACGGTCTCCGACTGGATGCAGATGGAAAAGGACCGCGGCATCTCCATCAGCTCCACGGCCCTGCAGTTCGCCTACCGCGACACCGTGATCAACCTGCTGGACACCCCCGGCCACGCCGACTTCTCCGAAGACACCTACCGCGTGCTGGCCGCCGTGGACTGCGCCGTCATGCTGGTGGACGCCGCCAAGGGCCTGGAAACGCAGACCATGAAGCTCTTCGAAGTCTGCCGTGCCCGCAACCTGCCCATCATCACCGTGATCAACAAGTGGGACCGCCCCGGCCTGGACCCGCTGGCCCTGATGGACGAGATCACCGAACGCACCGGACTGGCCCCCATGCCGCTGACCTGGGCCGTGGGCATCGCCGGCGACTTCCGCGGCGTGTGGGACCTGCAGAAGGACGAATACGTCCACTTTGAACGGCAGAACTCCGGTGCCTCCCTGGCCAAGGAAGAGCATTTCACCCCGGAGCAGGCGCTGGAACGCGAAGGCGACGTGTGGACCGACTCCCTGGACGAGGCCGAGCTGGTCATTGACGGCCGGGAATTCGACCGCGATGCCTTCTTGGCTGCCAAGGCCACGCCCATCCTCTTCTCCTCCGCCGCCCTGAACTTCGGCGTGAAGCAGATCCTGGACGCCCTGGTGGACCTGGCTCCGTCAGCCTCCGCCCGCGAGGACAAGGACGGCGGCCTCCGCCCCGTCGAGGCGCCCTTCTCCGGGTTCGTCTTCAAGGTCCAGGCCGGCATGAACCGCGCCCACCGCGACCACGTGGCTTTCATCCGCGTCTGCTCCGGCATCTTCGAGCGCGGCATGGTGGTCACCCACTCCAACACCGGCAAGACCTTCGCCACCAAGTACGCCCAGCACCTGTTCGGCCGCGAACGCGAAGTGATCGACCAGGCGTACCCGGGCGACGTCGTCGGGCTGGTGAACGCCTCGGCGCTGCGGGTGGGCGACAGCCTGTACGTGGAGGAACCCGTGGAGTACCCGCCCATTCCGTTCTTCTCCCCCGAGCACTTCCGGGTGGCCCGCTCCCAGGATCCGAGCCGCTACAAGCAGTTCCGGCGCGGCATCGACCAGCTGGAGCACGAAGGCATCATCCAGGTGCTGCGCTCTGACCGGCGCGGCGACCAGGCCCCGGTGCTGGCCGCCGTCGGTCCGATGCAGTTCGAGGTGGTCGAGGACCGCATGACGCAGGACTTCAACGCCCCCATGCGTTACGAGCAGCTGTCCTACTCGCTGGCACGGCTCACCACGGCCGACGCCGCGGAAATCCTGTCCAACGTGCACGGCGCCGAGGTCCTGGTACGCACCGACGGCGCGTATGTGGCCGTGTTCAACGATGTCTGGGCGCTACGCCGGGTGGAAAAGAACCACCCCGAGGTGTCCCTGACAGTCATCGGCACCGAGTCCCCCAACAGCCGCGCCTACTAGGACGGCCCCGGGGTTCATCCGGCGGCGGTTTCGCCTCGAAGCCGGACGGCGGCTGGTCACTGACCGGCAGGCGTTGCGGATACGCCGCCCTCCGGGGCAGGGGGCAACCAAGGCCACGGATCCTCCGTGGGCATTTCCCCAATGGCACCCTCCATGCGTTCGGGCGTCCAGTACTCTTCGCCCGGCTCCCCGGGTTCCGGCGTATGGGTCACGGCCAGCCCGTGGTTATCCGGATCCGCCGGAGCAGGATCGGCCGGGATGCCGGTACCCCGGCAGCCCGCCAGCAGCAGCGTTGCTGTCAGGAGCACGCTTGCCCTGATGAGTGCGGTTCCGACCGCCGGCCATCGATGCGACATGCGCACAGACTAGCCTCCGGTGGTGGCTACCGGAATAAGAGCACATCCCGGGCTTTTCCCGGCCCGCTCCCCATCTGCTGAGCACATCCCGGGCCTACTGAGCACATCCCGGGCTTTTCCCGGCCCGCTCCCCATCTGCTGAGCACATCCCGGGCGTTTCCGGACTCCAGTACCCCGCCATCTGCTCAGACGATGGCGCAGGTACCCGGACGACATCTACGGGACCAATGGCAAGCAGGACGTGGAGTGTGACCCCGATCGCAATCCGGCGAGCATAAGAAGTTCTAATGATTAGCACAATATCAGGTAAGCGTTAGGACTTCATGAGTATGCTGGCGGCAACAATTCCGCCAGCCACCCCGGTCTCAAACGGGAAGGCCCTTCGCAGGAAGGCACGCACCATGTCCTCCCCCGTTTTCTCCCCGCTCAACCGTCCCGCCATCGCCGCCGTTCCGGCAGGCTCGGCCCCCGCCCGCACCGAGGCCTGGCAGGCGCTGAAGCAGGCCGCCACCGACCTGCAGCCGCTGCAGAACAAAAACGGCTCCGTGGATTCCGAACACCATGCCAAGGCCGTCGACCTGATCGGGACTATCATCGCCGCCGTGGAGGCGCTGGCTCCCGCCTTCGCGCACGACGCCGAGTACCTCCGGCTCGTCGTGGCCGACTTTGAGCGCTGGGTCGCTGCCGGGCTGGAAAACGAGCCGGACTTCCTCGACTCCCTGCTGGCCTTCCAGCCGCAGCAGCACCGCACCAACGGCCTGTCGCACCTGGTGGTCTTCCCCATGTACACACAGAACGGCAGCTCCAACCGCCTGGTGGAGGCGGTACTCATCGAGGTTATCTGGCCGGAATTCGTTGCCGAGCTGGAAGCCGGAGAGTACTCCAACGGCCTGTTCGTCCCCATCCGCTTCCTCGACTTCACTCCAGGCTACGACACCAACTCCGCCGTGCTCTTCCCCGAAACCGTTGCCGTGCGGGAAACCCCGGCCTTCACCTGGGGCGCCATCTTCGCCGACCGGGAGGCCGCCCGCTTCCGCCGGGTCCTGGCCGCCGCCGCGGACATCACCTCACTCCAGCTGCCTGCCGAGGCCGCCGAGCTGCTGGACAACCAGAAGCTCACCGAGGAAACCTTCATCATGTGGGACCTGATCCACGACCGCACCCACATGCGCGGAGACCTGCCCTTTGACCCGTTCATGATCAAGCAGCGCATGCCCTACTTCCTTTACTCGCTTGAGGAACTGCGCTGCGACCTCACCGCTTTCCGTGAAGCAGTGAAGATCCAGCGCAACGAGGACGCCCCGGAAGAAACCCGCCGGCACGCCCGCCTGGTCCAGTACGCGGTGATCTTTGACCGCATCTTCCGCTTCGCCATCACCGGCAGCCGGGTGTGCAACTATGACGGCCTGGGCGGCCAGCTGCTGTTCGCCTGGATGCACCAGAACCACGTGCTGCACTGGACCGACGGCAAACTCAGCATCGACTGGGAGGAAACCGCCGACGTCGTGGTCCGCCTGGGCGCCGAAATCGAGGAACTGTACTGGCGATCCATCGACCGCCCCAAGACGGCGCACTGGCTGGCGGCGTACGATCTTGTGGCAGGAACGCTGACCCCGCATCCCGCGTCGGTCTGGGCGCAGGGCCCGCAGGCACTGCCGCTGGACGGGCCGCCGCGCGGCCTGACGGACCAGGTGCTCGATGACGAGTTCCCGTTGTCCATGTTCTACGAAGCCCTGTCCAAGAAGATGGCCCCGGTCATCGAATCCACCTCCGGCATCACCGGTGACAACGCAGGAGACGCCACGGCATGAGCACTGAACCCGGCACCGCCCCCGCCGAAGACACCGCCCTGCTGAAGGGCAGGACCGTCCTGGTGTCCGGTGCCGGGAGTGCCTCCGGCACCGCGGTATGCGAGGCACTGGACGCGGCCGGCGCCAAGGTAGTGGCGATCGGCCGTGACGCTGCCCGGCTGGAGAACACCCTCTTCCGGCTGAACCGTGCCGATCTGCGCACCTGCAACCTCGATGACCAGGAGCAGGTGGCCGCCCTGGCCGCCGACATGCAGGAAACCTACGGCGGGATCGACGGGTTGATCCATCTGGTGGGCGGCTGGCGCTCCGGGGCCGGCATCACCTCCCAGGCGGACTCCGACTGGGACTTCCTCGAAACCAACATCCTGCGGACCCTGCGCAACGTCAGCCGCAGCTTCTACGACCAGTTGGAAGCTTCCCCCGACGGACGGCTGGCCATTGTCTCCTCCACGGCGGTGGACGCCCCGACGGCGGCCGGTGCCGGCTACGCTGCGGCGAAGGCGGCCGCCGAGGCCTGGGTGCGGGCCATCGCACAGGGCTTCACCAAGGCCCAGTCCGGGCGGAAGGAAAACCCCGGTCCGCAGCACTCAGCCGCCGTCGTGTTCGTGGTGAAGGCGCTGGTGGATGAGGAGCAACGCAAGGCCTCTCCGGAGCGGAAATTCCCCGGCTACACCGATGTGCGGGACCTCGCCGCCGCCTGCGTCCGGCTTTTCGGCCAGGACGCGGCGCAGATTAACGGACAGCGCATCTCCCTCGCCGAAGGTTCTTCCGGGGCGTGACCCGCGCTACACAAACGTAAGAGATACTAGGAACCGTGACTGACATTCTCCCCCTGCACGACACCACCATTAAGGCTTTCGCCTCCGACAACTACTCCGGGGTCCACCCCGAAATCCTGGCCGCACTGGCCGCCGCCAACCAGGGCCACCAGGTGGCCTACGGCGAAGATGTGTACACCGCGAAACTGCGGGAAGTCATGACGGACCAGTTCGGCAGCCGCATCCGCGCCTTCCCCGTCTTCAACGGCACCGGTGCCAACGTCACTGCCCTGCAGTCGCTGCTGCCCCGCTGGGGTGCGGTGATCTGCCCGACGACGGCGCACATCAACGTTGACGAGAACGGCGCCCCCGAACGCATCGGCGGGATGAAGCTGCTCGGCATCCCCACCGAGGACGGCAAGCTCACCCCTGAGCTGATCGACCGCGAAGCCTGGGGCTGGGGCGACGAGCACCGTGCCCAGCCGCTGGCCGTCTCCATCACCCAGTCCACCGAACTCGGTACCCTCTACACAGTGGAGGAAATCGCCGCGATTGCCGACCACATCCACGCCCGCGGCATGAAGCTGCACATGGACGGCGCCCGGCTGGGCCACGCCGCGGCCAGCCTGGGCGTCTCCTTCAAGGAAATGACCGCCGACGCCGGGGTGGACATCCTGTCCCTGGGCGGCACGAAGAACGGCATGATGTACGGCGAATGCATCATCACCTTCGACCCCGAGGCCTCGCCGGGCCTGGACTACCTGCGCAAGATGAACATGCAGCTGGCCTCCAAGATGCGTTTCATCTCCACGCAGTTCGTCACCCTGTACGGCACGGACCTGTGGCTGCGTTCCGCCACGCACGCCAACACCATGGCGCAGCGGCTGCGTGCCGCCGTCGAGAAGATCGACGGAGTGGAAATCACCCAGCCCACCCAGGCCAATGCGGTCTTCGCCAAGCTGCCCGCCGGCGTTGCCGACCGGCTGCGCGGCGACTTCCGGTTCTACGACTGGGACCAGTCCACCGGTGAGGTGCGCTGGATGTGCACCTTTGATACTTCCGAGGACGACGTCGATGCCTTTGCCGAAGCCATCGCCCGCGAAGTCGCCGCCGACCCGGCGCCGCTGGCCGCGCACTGACCGCCGTTTGTCTGCCGTCCGCCCGGGCCTTCCGGGTGGACGGCAGATAACGAAACGGCCACAGCGGCGAGCCTGCCGCAGCCGGGGTGTTCCGCAGGCCATATTCTGCGGAGGTGAGTGCAATAGGTGACCTGTCCCAGGTGCCCCCGGAATTCCTGACAGCGCTTGGCGCCATGCGCCGTGCCGCGTGCCGCCCGGAACTGAAGCTCGAGGAGATCCCGGCTCCCACCCGCCTCGCCCCCTACGCCGTCTCGCTCGGTGCCGAAGTGCTCGCCCCCGGTCCGGCCGGCCCCACCAGCCTGCACGGACCGGCCGCGCTCCAGATACCCGAGCAGCTGGAACTGGCCACGGGCCGGTTCATCCTGCTGCACGACCCGGCCGGCTCGCCGGTCTGGAACGGCACCTTCCGCATCGTGACCTACATCCGCGCCGAGCTGGAACCGGACATGGGCAATGACCAGTTGCTGGGCTCCGTGGCCTGGACCTGGCTGGTGGAGGCGCTGGAGCAGCACGGAGCCCGCTATTCAATGGCCGGCGGCACCGCCACGCGGGTCCTGTCGGAGAGCTACGGCACCCTGGAGGGGCGCGACGACTCCATCGACATTGAACTGCGCGCCTCCTGGACCCCCGCCGACGCCGATGTGCAGTCCCACCTGGAAGCCTGGTCCGACATGGTCTGCACCTTTGCCGGGTTGCCGCCGCTGCCCGACGGCGTCACTCCGCTTCCCGGCCGTCGCCGCAGCTGAGCCCGGTTCCGGATCGGCGGCGTTTCGCCTCCCCGTGTCGGCGGTCTCCGGCTTCCTCGGTAGAATGGAATCCTTATGACCGCGCACATACCCGGCACCACCGAAAATCGCTCCAGCACCATCCCGGCTGAGGCCGATGACCCTTCGCAGCCGATTCCGGTCCTTGAAACACCCCGGGACGGTGTGCCGCTGGTCATTGATTCCCCCCGCGGGCTGGAACGGGCCGCCGCAGCCCTTGCCGCAGGAACCGGCCCGGCCGCCGTCGACGCTGAACGCGCCTCCGGTTTCCGTTACGGCCAGCGGGCCTTCCTGGTCCAGATCCGCCGTGAAGGTGCCGGCACCTGGCTGATCGACCCGGAAGCCTTTGGGGACCTGCGGATCATCAACGACGCCCTGCGTGGAGTCGAGTGGATCCTGCACGCCGCCACCCAGGACCTGCCGTGCCTCTCGGCGCTGGGCATGTGGCCGGACAAGCTTTTTGATACCGAACTCGCAGCCCGCCTGGCCGGCCTGCCCCGCGTGGGCCTGGCCGCCGTCATCGAAAACCTGCTCGGGTTCTCGCTCGCCAAGGAGCACTCCGCCGCTGACTGGTCCACCCGGCCGCTGCCCGAACCCTGGCTGCGCTACGCGGCGCTCGACGTCGAAGTCCTCGCCGAGCTGCGCGTCGAACTGATCCGGGTGCTCAGCGAGGCCGGGAAACTCGAGCTGGCAGAGGAAGAGTTCGAAGCCATCCGCACCGCTCCGCCGGCGCTGCCCAAGGTCGATCCCTGGCGGCGCACGTCCGGAATGCACCAGCTGCGTGACCGGCGCCAGCTGGCCGCCGTGCGTGAACTGTGGACCGAACGCGAGCACCTGGCGGAACTGCGCGATACTGCACCCGGCCGCCTGATCCCGGACTCGGCCATTGTTGCCGCCGCCCGTGCCATGCCCACCACGGTCCCGCAGCTGCTCAAGACCCCGGGATTCCACGGACGGGCGGCGCAGAAGGAAGCACCCCGCTGGCTGCGCTGCATCTCTGCCGCCCGGTCCACTGCGGATCTGCCGCCGCTGCACATTCCCACGCACGCTCCGCCGCCACCGCGCGTCTGGGTGAA
Organism: Arthrobacter sp. Y3224198; assembly: GCF_059090025.1. NCBI lineage: Bacteria > Bacillati > Actinomycetota > Actinomycetes > Micrococcales > Micrococcaceae > Arthrobacter > Arthrobacter sp. Y3224198. Next base: position 142,284 of record NZ_JBNHFG010000001.1, on the reverse strand, counting down.
AAACGACCCTGTGGCTGCCGCCCGGCTGCAGACCGCCAAGCCGCGGCTGGCCGCCCTGGCGGAGAAGCTGAACCTTCCCGTGGAGAACCTGCTGACCCCGGATCATCTGCGCCGGCTGGCGTGGCGGCCCCCCGCCGACATTAACCTGGAGACCGTCAGCGCCGCGCTGCGGGAGCTGGGTGCCCGCGAGTGGCAGATCCGGCAGACCGCCGCCGTGCTTACCGTGGCGTTCCTGGATCCCGAGCCCCTGGAAGAGAAGGATCCTGCTCCGGCGGAGGAGCAGGCCGGGGCTTCGCGAACCCGCCGCAGGTAGTACCGGCATCCACGCATTGACAGGGCCGTGTCCCTGCGCTGGACTCGGCGGGTGCCCAGTCGAAACGGAACGCTTGCCCTGGTCCTCGCCGGTCTTCTTTACGCTGCGTTCATCTGGGCGCTTTCCGCCTTTGTGCTCCGGGAGATGCCCTGGTGGCTGGCCGTACTGATGTTTTTACCGGCTTGGCTGTCGTGGATGGACATGGGTCCAAGCGACTCGCGTCATTCCCGCCGGCTCCGGCACTCGCGTGAGATGGCCTGCTATCTCCGGGAAGTTCCCGGCGGCGGCGCGGGACTGTCCGGCCGGTGGCGAAGCGCCGTCGTTGTCCCTTCGCACCAGCAGTTGAGCATCACCGGCCATGCGGCGGACCGGCCGCCGGTCTCCCACCTCACCCGGGACGAACCGATTGACGAAGGCCTGGTGCAGTTGCGGAACGTCGTCGAAGTCGGCCGCCGGGATCCGACACTGCCCGAAGCGCTGCGTTTTGGCCCGAGAACCAGGATCATGCGCTGCCAAGCCGACGACGCCGTGCTGGAAATCGCGGCTCCGGAACACTATCTGCGTGTCGCACTCCGCCTGCTCAAGGATTCTCCACGGGTTCCGTAGGTCCGGCCGGGCCCGGGTCCCGCTTGTCCACAGGTCGGGCCAAGGGTATGGCGGTTCCTGCACGGGGTGGTCTATCGTCGCGGCAGACACGCCGCGGCTGCGGCGCCGCAGCAGAGGGGGCCAGCACATGAGTGACAACGCAACGCTTTACCGGACCCGCATCGCCTGCTCCCCCGCCCGGCTGTGGGAGGAGCTGACAACCACCGGGGTGCCCCGGCGTTGGATGTACGGCTCGGTCCTGACCGGTTCGCTCACAGAGGGCAGCCACTACACCATGAGCCACGAAGGCGAGGACCTGATCACCGGGACTGTCCTCGCGGTGGAGCCGCCGGTGCGGCTGGCTCTGACCTTCAACCCGCAGTGGAACGGCACAGTAGCGGCCGAAGCTCCCGGAGTCCTCGAGTACACCGTGGAAAAGACCGCCGAAGGCTGTGAACTCAGCGTACGGATCACCGGCCTCTACGGCGCCTCCGCTGTGTCCGTGGACCACGACACACCGGGCATCTATGCGGGCCTGAAAGCCATGCTGGAATCATTTCCGGTCGCCTGAAGCGTCGGCGTGCCGGAGGGGTTGGGCGTGCGCGCAGAAGGGAGCCATAATGGCGGATGCCTCTTCCCGTTCCCACCCCCGACCTGCTTCAAGCCGGTCGGTTCGCCCTCCGTATCCTCACAGCAGAAGACTGGCGCCTGGAGCAGGCGCTGTCCATGGACGAAGACGTGATCCGCTGGACGCTGTTCCCGCCCGGCCTCACCGACGAGCTGGCACGGCAGAGGATGGTCCGCCTGGCGGAGGCCCGGGCGCAGGCCTTGGCAGCCCGCTACGCCCTGTGCGATGGCGCCGACATCCTTGGCACCGCCGGGATTTCCTGCACCGTGGACGGCACCCCCGAGCTGATGTACGCGCTGCTTCCGGACGGCCGGGGCCGGGGCGCCGCGACGGCGGCCACCCGCGGCCTGAGTGACTGGGCCCTCACCAACGGCTGCCCGAAGGTGTCGCTGCGGACCATCACCGGGAACATCCTCAGCGAGGCCGTGGCCGAGCGGTCCGGGTTCCGCGCCAAACGGAACGAACGGCAACGGCAACGGGGCATCCTGGTGCGGATGCGGTATTGGATCCGCACCTGAGGACGGACTGTTTGGGAACCGGCTCCCCGCCGGGGCAAAGCAACTTACAGGTCCGGCCGGATGGCGGTTACACCTAGTCGCCGGTGCTGCCGTCCAACAGCTCACGCAGGATGTCCAGGTGCCCGCAGTGCCTGCCGGTCTCCTCAATCATGTGGACCAGCACCCACCGCACGTTCTGCTCTCCGCCGCCCCCGCGGCACCGGTCGTCCAACCCGTAACGCTGCAGCACCTCCCGGGACTGCTCGCAGGCGGCTTCGTAGCCGGCGATGATCTCCGCCAGGCTGTCCTGCTCGCTGACCCGGAACTCTCCGTCGGGGTCCTCGGCGCTCCACCGGGTGCGCACGTCCGGCTGACCGTCCATCCGGCCGCGGAACCAGAACCCCTCCACGTCGGTCAGGTGCTGCACCAATCCGGAGACGGTGGTGAGGGACGGCAGCAGCCGCCGCGCTCCTTCGGCATCGCTGAGCCCCGACGCCTTCATCACCACGGTGGCACGGAAGTAGTCCAGGAATCCGGTCAGAGTTTCCCATTCACCGGCGGTCTCGGGCGGTTCCACCCGCTCATCTGTCTGCATCGCACCAATCTATCCGTCCCGACGGGCGGAGCGCCTGCGGGCGCGCCGCCGTCGTCCGGCTAGGCTGGCCCCGTGACCGACTATGCCTGCTCCTATGCTGCCGCCGACCAGCTGGCGGCAGCCGACGTGCTTGACCTTTACGACTCCGTCGGGTGGACCGCCTACACAGCCAGTCCCGGCACGCTGCTGCGGGCCCTGGCGGGTTCTGCGACTATTGCCGTGGCACACAGCGGCGGGAAGCTCGTGGGGCTGGCACGGGTCATTTCCGACGGCGCCACTATCTGCTATTTGCAGGACATCCTGGTCCATCCCGCCCACCGCCGCTCCGGCGTCGGGCAGGAACTGGCCGCGCTGGTGCTGGCGCCTTACGACGGCGTGCGGCAAAAGGTGCTGCTCACGGACGACGAGCCAGGACAACGTGCTTTCTACGAGGAGCTCGGCTTCGTCCGGTCCACGGAGTTTCCGGGAGCCCCGCTGAACGCCTTCGTCCGCTTCGACTAAGGCCCGCGCCGGGTGCAGCAGCTCCGCGTTTACATAGGCTTCCGAACAGGCTACGGTGGGAAACCCTTGGTTTAGACGCAAGCCATGGGTTCCTCTGTTAGGAAATTCCATGACCCAAAGTCACTTAACCACTGTCGATCTGTATCCCGATTTCACCACCCTGACCACCGGAGCCCTGGAAACGCTTTGCGACCAGGCCTTCACCCAGCTCGAAGACGGCCCCGTTGTTGAAGGCCTGATGGCCTTTTATCTCTCCCTCACTGCGGAGATCGAGGACCGGCTCGCCTTGGAACCCGTCGTCGAAGTACCGGAGGCAACGCCCGCCGCAACAGACGGCGGAGAACCCAGGATTCTGCAGGCGGCGGTCTAACCCGCCGACGTTCAACCAAGAACGCAACAGTCCCGGTCCCCGCATATCAGCGGGGACCGGGACTGTTGGTTTAATCGGTGGCAGTGCGCAGCGGCTAGCGGCGCACCTGGCCCTTGCCCCGGTTTCCGGCAATGCCCTCGGCGACGCCGATCAGCAGCACGGAGGCGATAACGGCAACAATGAACCCGAGGGTATTGAGTTCGAAAATCTCGCCGGTCCCCAACAGGTTGGCAATCACGCCGCCAATAACCGAGCCCACAAGGCCAAGCAGCAGAGTCGCGAAGATTCCGAGATTCTGCTTGCCCGGCTTAATCAGTCGTGCCAGGGCGCCGATAATGAGCCCTGCGATGATGAATCCGATCATGATCCTGGTCCCTTCGTAGTGGTACATGCGACGGAGACCCCGGCGGTGTCCGGGGATTTCCGCGTCCGTTCTGCCATCAATCCTAAGGCGGCCGGCCGGAAATTCCTAAGCGTGCTGTCTATTTGGGGCTGCGAAGGCTATTTGAGCCGGCGGAGGGCCTCCCTGATGGCCTGTGCGGTGGATTCCACCTGGTCGGGCGGTGCGCCGGACCGGGTGCGAAGCTGCAGGGCCTGCCGAAAGTCCGCCAACGCCCAGCCCGGGTGCCCCGCATCGAGCAGTACCTTTCCGCGGTGCTGATGCAGGAACGCCCGGGCAGAATGCACTCCCGGACCCGCACGGAACAGGGTTTCCCCGGTCCGCGCGAGCAACCGCAGCGCCGGCACCACCTCTCCCTTCCAATGCAGCACCTGGGCCAGCCGGATCCCGGGCAGAACGGCCGCCAGGGGCAGGACCCCGCTCGGCGGACGGCCGGGGCCGGCTTCATCCATTGCCGACGTAAACGCTGCCCTGGCGGCGGCTTCTGCTTCCGGCAGCCTGCCCAGGATCCGAAGCCAGGCGATCCGGTCGGCAGCCGAGCCTGCCCCGCAGCTCAGCCATGCCTGCGCCGCGGCGCGGTCCTCCGGCACCTCCCGGAGGGTCAGCGGGTCGATCCGGTAGCGCGGTGCCGCGGGTTCCGTCATCACGGGCGCGGCTGCAGCAGGATCGGGCCCTGCGGCAGCCGCACCGGGGTGCCTGCTACGCAAGGACAGGCTCTCCGTCCCGCACCAGCTGCCAGTTGTTTTGCGCGAAGAGCGCCGGGTCCACGGCACCGCGTGCCACCACGTAGTCGATCAGCAGCTGTCGGATTTCCGTCTGCTGGTTCACCAGGACGGGAGCGGTGCTGATGTACGGGAAGTTGCCTCCCCCGGACTGGCGGTAGTTGTTGGTGGCCACGGCGAACCGCTGCGCCGGTGCCACCGGCGCACCGTTGAAGTTGAGGTTCCGGATCCGCTCCCCCACCGGCCGGGAGATGTCGATGTCGTAGGACACCCCGGTCATGATGTCGTAGATGTAGTCGGGGGTCCCGTCGGCGTTGGTCAGCGCGGCGGGATCAACGGACACGCCCGGAGCGGTCTGCACAAAGTACTTGGCGGAGTACTCCAGATACTCCTTCACCTGGCTGCCCGTCATTTCCACTGCGTAGAGCGTGTTCGGGAAGACGTAGAGCCCGGCGATGTCCCGGATGGTCACCGGCCCGGCAGGGATTTCCGCGGTGCGGCTGAACGGGGCGGCAAGGGAGAGCACAGGCAGTTCCGCGTTAGGTCCGCCGTCGAGCGCCCGGTCCACGGCCTGCGCCTGGACCGTATTGACGAAGTCCATTACGGCGGTGTCCCGGTACCGCGATTCGGCCGCGGGCATCGACTCGGTGGCGGTGCCGATGGGCGTGTTCACGTAGTCGATGACGCGGCGGTGCTGCTCGGCCACGAGCTTGGAGATTTCCGGGTCTGCTGCCGCGGTATTGGCGTTGAGCAGAGCCGACGACGCCGAGGTGACGTTCCACCGGCCTCTCACCTTGGTCAGTTCGAAGTCCATGACGGACAGGCGCATGCCCCAGTTCAGCGGTTCGGTGAGCAGCACCTGCCTGCCGGTGGCTTTGTTGGTGACGAAGCGTTCCGGGATTTCCTGGTGCGCGTGTCCCACCAGTACCGCGTCGATATCGGGCACCGTTTCGGCCAGCTCTGTGGAGGCATTTTCCAGCGGCAGCTCCTCCCCGTAGGAGGAGAGCCCGGACGTGCCCGAGTGCGAGCTGACCACCACGACGTCCGCGCCGCGTTCCTTCATTTCCGGTACGTATTTTTGTGCCTGTTCCACAATGCCGGGGAATTCCAACTGTCCGTCCACATTGTTCTTGTCCCAAATAGCCACGCCCGGATTGGTAAGGCCCAGGATGCCCACCTTCACGGGTTTGTTGCCCTTGGTCCTGACCGTCTTGATGATGTACGGCGTAAATGCCGGCTGGGCGGACGCAGTATCCACGGCGTTGGCCCCGAGCAGCGGGAAGTTCAACTGCTTCTCGAAGCTGCGCAGCATAGGCAGTCCATAATTGAACTCGTGGTTGCCCAATGCCGCGGCGTCGTAGTCCATGGCGTTCATGGCGGCCGCCATGGGGTGGATCTCGCCGGTCTCGGTGATCGGTTCCGTGTTGGCGAAGTAGTCGGTGAGCGAAGTGCCCTGGATGGTGTCTCCCGCGTCAATGAGCAGGGTGGATCCGGTGCCACGGTCCGCACGGACGGAGTTCACCAGGGTGGAAATCTTGGCCAGTCCCACGTCATTGTGGGCGGCGTCGTCATACTCGCCGTCCTTGAAATAATCCCAGTTCTCCACGTACCCGTGCAGGTCCGAGGTGCCCATGACCGTGACGGCTGTCTTTTGGTCCTTGCCCGCGTGATCGGGCGGCACTGCTGCTGCGGGGGTCATCGAAATGAGTGTAACTGCCAAAGCAGTACCGGCTGCGGCGGCTGCCCTGCGGCGGCCGGCTGCGGATACAAACATATACAACTCCTCATAGTCCGTGCGGGTGTCCCCTTAGGCACCCTTACAGCGCATCTGCTGTTTGCGGAAGACCCCCGCGCTAAATACGCACCAGTTATGCCCCACTTTGCATAACGGGGTGTTTTACGGGTTCCCCGGCACGCGAAAACCCATAGTTTATGTGCACCTCACATTCGCACCACGCATTTTTATAAGGGGATCCTTTGACAATCGAACACAGATTTGCGCAGAAGGTAGCGGTGCTGGCGGCCAGCGGTGCCCTTCTGCTGGCGCCGGGAACAGCTGCGGCAGTTGCAGCCCCGGCCGCTGTACCTGCGGCACCGGGAAGCAACGGCGCCGCCCCGGGCGCAGACGGAACGGCCGCAAAGGCCGATGACAGGTCCGATCCGGTTGCCGACGAACGCCGGGAGCTCAACCGGCAGGCCGTGGAGAAAGTAGTCCGCGGCGAAGCCCCGGTCCAGCAGCGCGGCGGGTCGCAATCCGTCCAGGTGGCTCCGGGCCAGTGGGCGGAATACGGTTTGGAGGACAGTGACCAGATCCTCTCCTTCCTCATCGACTTCGGCGACCAGGTGGACCCGCGGTTCCCGGCGTCAACGCCCGGCCCGGTCCACAACGGGATCCCGCAGCCGGACCGCAGTGCGGACAACTCCACCTACTGGCTTCCGGACTTCAGCCGTGAGCACTACATGGACATGTTCTTCGACCCCGAAGGCGAATCGCTGAAGACGCTCTACGAAGAGATGTCCAGCGGCCGCTACACGGTGGGCGGCGACGTCAGCGACTGGGTGACGGTTCCCTACAACTCGGCCAGCTACGGCGAAACCGAAAGCCAGCAGGACATGACCCGGTTCGTCCAGGACGCCGCGGACGCCTGGTATGACGCACAGATTGCCGCCGGCAAGAGCCCCGCGGACATTGACGCCTATCTGGCCGGCTTCGACCAGTGGGACCGCTACGACTACAACAACAACGGCAACTTCGATGAGCCGGACGGTTACATCGACCATTTCCAGGCCATCCACGCAGGCGAGGGTGAGGAGGCGGGGGCCGCGACGTCGGCCATCTGGTCCCACCGCTGGTCCGTAGGCCAGGCCGGCCGCGGCACCGAAGGTCCCGCCAGCAACCCGTTCGGCGGCATCCGGATCGGTGATTCCAAGGTCTGGATCCGTGACTACACCACCGAACCGGAAAACGGCGGATTGGGTGTCTTCGCCCACGAGTACGGCCACGACCTGGGCCTGCCCGACCTGTACGACACAGCCGGCGGCGACAACGGCACCGGGTTCTGGACCCTCATGAGCTCCGGTTCGTGGCTGGGCCGCGGAACCGATTCCATTGGCACCACCCCCAACCACATGGGTGCCTGGGAAAAGCTTCAGCTGGGCTGGCTGGATTACGAGGTAGCCACCGCCGGGCAGAAGTCCACCCACATGCTCGGCCCGTCCTACCACGCCACCAAGAAGCAGCAGGCGCTGGTGGTCAACCTGCCCAAGGACGCCCAGGGCAACGGCCGGTACTACATCGCCGAGAACCGGCAATACGCCGGCTATGACGCCACCCTGCAGACCGGGCCGTACAACTTCGGCTGGGCAGTGAGCGCACCGGACAAGGTGGAGCATTTCCCCTACCAGAACGGTCTGCTGGTCACTTACTGGAACGCCGGACAACGCAACAACAACACGAGCCAGCACCCCGGTGCCGGACTCGTCCTGCCGGTGGATGCACGGGCACAGGCGCTGCGCTGGACCGACGGCACGGTGGCGCGCAACCGCATCCAGAGCTTTGATGCCACCTTCGGCAAGGAAGCCACGGATCCCATCAGCCTCCACCGGGAGACCGCTGCCGGCATGACCACCCTCAACGTGCCGTCCCGGCCCGGGATTGCCGTCTTCGATGACAGCAACCCCAACGCCTACTACGACGCCGCCAATCCGCAGGGCAGCGTAGTGGTCGCCGGGACCGGTACCAAGATCACGGTCGTCCAAAGCAACCCGAAGGGCATGATGACCATCAAGGTCAACTAACCCGGACAGTCACGAAGCGCAGAAGGCGGCGGGTGCCGGAGGACAGTCCTCCGGCACCTGCCGTTTTTTACTGCCCTTCGGCGGCGCCATCCTGCCACAGTTCCTCGCCGTCCTCATCCATCTGCCCGGTGGCGGTCAGTCCAAGGTTGCGGGCGACGGCGGCCGAGGTCCGGTTTTCCGGATGGATATAGGCCGCCACCGCTCCGCCGGTGCGGGCGCGCAGCCAACCGAGCATGCCGGCGGCCGCTTCCGTGGCGATCCCCCTGCCCTGGAACGCTTCGCCGACCACCCAGGCGACATACGCCGTCGGCTGCGTGGCGTTGGTCGCTACGGTGGCCTGAACAAAGCCGACCGGCCCGGTCTGCTCCCGGATAATCCAGTTCAGCCAGGCTTCACTGCCGTCCGGCGAGAACCCGGCCGACTGGGCTGTGTACCGGGCGGTCAGGTCCTGCACGGACGGTGCCGTGCCGCCGATATACCGGTAGATGGCAGTTCCGCCCAGTACCGGAACCATGTCCCCGGCGTGGTGCGCCGCCAGGGGTTCCAAGGCAAGGCGCGGGGTAGTGATGTGCTCCGCCCGCAGTCCCCCGCTCACAGCGGGCCCTGCAGGATCCGCTGGAACAGCACGTGGTCCTGCCACTGCCCGGCAATCTTCAGGTACTGCGGCGCCAGACCGATTCGTTCGAAGCCCTGCCGCTCCAAGACCCGCTGTGACGCTGCGTTCTGCTGAAGTGTCGCCGCCTGGATGCGGTGCAGCCCCAGCCGTTCCCGTGCCGTTTCGACGACGGCGGCGACGGCGGCGGTGCCGATGCCCCGGCCGGCGTACCCGGCATCCACCCAGTAGCCAAGATTGGCGGACAGGAACGGCCCGCGGACTATCCCGGTGAGGGTGACGGTTCCGATGATCCGGTCTCCATCGGCCAGGACCCAGGGCACTTCAGTGCACGCTTCATAAAGCGCCAGCTTGGTGGCAATGGCCGTCTCCTGGCCTGCGGCGGTGAAGTAGGAGTCCTCGCGCAGCGGCTCCCACGGGGCCAGGTAGGCGCGGTTACGGCGGTACGCGTCGGCGAGCGCAGCGGCGTCGGACGCCGCCATCAGCTTCATGCCGACGCCGTGCAGCAGCGTGATGGCGGGAAGCGGGTCGGTAAGCACGCCCCAGCCTAACCCGGTCCGCACGGAAAGCTGACGCAGGCCATCGCCGGCGCTACCAGTAGCCCTGCATCAGTTCCGCCGCCCATTGCGGCTGCACTACCGTTCCCCGCGGCCCGAACTCCGTCATGAACGGTTTGATGTCGAGTACAGGCGTGCCGTCAACGGCGTCCAGTCCGGACACCTTCAGCGACAAGCCATCCACCGAAACGATCCGCACGATCGTGGTTCCGATCCGGTTGGGCCGGTTCTTGCCGCGCTGGCCGAAGATGCCCACCAGCGGCCAGTCGGGGTTGCCGCGGGGCCGGCGGGCGCCGTACTCCACCTTGTCTTCCGGGACCCGGTCGAACAGGAAGACGATTTCGGCGTGGCTGAATCCGTCCACACCCCACAGGGCTTCGTCAGTGAAGACCTCAGGGTCCAGGTCAATGACGGCGGTTTCGCTGTCCCAGACGTCATCACGGACCTCGCTGCGGCTGGAGGATACTTTCCCCACGGCCTTTACCCGGAACTCCATTGTTCTTCCTTCCCCTCTGCCTGCTAATGGGCAGCAGTCTGGCATGCGGCAGCAAGCACGGGGTAATCCGTGACGGCAGCCCTCGGGGCTCCTCCCCGGTCCAGCAATATGAAAAGCTGGATCCATGACGCGCACCGAACGGATACCGGCATGGCTGCGCCGCACCGGCATCGAAGTAGCCGGATGGACCCTTGTTGTCCTGGGACTGGCCGCGCTGGTGCTCCCCGGCCCGGGCCTGCTGATGATCGTCGCCGGGCTGGCCGTCCTGTCCCTGCGCTACGCCTGGGCCCATCGCTGGCTGCATCCTGTCCGGGTGCGTGCCTTCCGGGCCGCGGCGCAGGGGGTTCAGACCTGGCCACGGATTACGGGAACGGTGTGCGGCGCACTGGCAGTAATGGCAGCCGGCGTCGTTTGGGGTATCTGGCGACAGGTACCGAAGTGGTGGCCGCTTCGGGATTCCTGGTGGCTGCCCGGCGGATGGGTCACAGGGACAACCCTGATCGTCTCCGGGTGCATCGGCCTGGCCCTCATCGCCTACAGCTATGTGCGCTTCCGCAGGCCCCGGCGGGCGGGGCCAAGCGGCGACGGCGGTTCCCCACCGGTTAGCTGACGTCCCAGACGAGACGCATCGCCCCTGCCCGGCCGGGCCGTCACCGGAACTGCCGCAGCACTGCTGTCCGGAGGATCGGGACCGCAGCCGTACCGGCCAGGAGGACCCAGAGGCAGAACACGGGCACCATCCCGGCCCACGCAGCGAGGAACCCCGCCAGCAGTGCTGCGGGCGGCATCACCCCAAGCGTAAGGCTGCGCTGGGCGGCCGCCACCGTTGCCAGTTGCCCGGACGGGACCGTCCGCGGGAGGACCTCAGACCCGGCCACGGCTGAGACGGAGATGAGAAAGGACCATAGGAAGAACTCGAGGGCCAGCCACAGCATCTCCGGGCCGGGCAGCCACGTACAGGCTGCGACCAGCAGTACCGCCGGTACGGACAGGAGCGCAGCTCCCGACCGGGTTCCCCTCAGCCCAAACCGCCCGCTGACCCGCGGCGCCGCTGCTGCCCCCAGGACCGCCCCGACTGCGGCAAAAACACCCAGCACGGCGTACAACGCGGGCGCAAGGGCAAGATCGCGGAGCACGTAGACGGGCAGGACGGTGTTGCCCACCATGGCCGCCGCGTTGGTCAGACAGGCACTGAGTGTCAGCGCCCGCAGCGCCGGCGAATGCCGCAGCAGGGCAAAGCCCTGCCGTCCGGGTCCCCGCCGTCGCCTCTGTCCTTCCCGGGCACCCTGCGCGGTGCCCGCGGTGTCCCCCTGACCTGCTTCCGGCAATGACTCCCCGCCCACACTGCGCGGCAGGCCCAATTGGAACAGCCGGGAGAGGGCGTAGGCTGCTGCCGTCACCGCCAGGACCAGCGGCATCCCCAGCAGGGCAAGGCCGGCCCCGGCGCCCGCCGCCGCTCCGGCCGACGTCGCCTGACCGGTAATCGCCAGGCGTGAATATGCATGCTTGAGTCCCCGCCCGCCGGCCACAACGGGAATCAATGTGGTCTGCGCCGTGGTGAACACTACGTCCGCCACCCCGATAAGGAGAGCCGCTCCGGCAAGCAACGGCGCCGACAGCCACCCGTTAAACGCAGCCGCGGCCAGTGCGACGAGCACCAGGCAGCGCAGCAGTGAGGCGGCACCCATGGCGGTGCCCGGCCGTCTGCGTCGATCCACCAAGGTTCCGATCGGGACGCCCAGGAGCACAAACGCGGCAATGCCGACGGCGTTCAGTGCCCCCACGAATCCCGGCCCCATCCCCAACACCGCCACCGCCAGGATAGGAAGGACGGTACGCGTCACTGCGTCACCCACACCCTCGGCAGCGGCAGTGCACAGAAGGAACCGGAAGCCCCGCCCCCCGGATGCGGGGGCCGGCCCGGATGGATCAGTGGTGGGGGCCTGCTTCACCATCCGGGCGCCACCCGCCGTATCGCCGGACCTCTGCTCTGCCATCATTGAAACCTTCCCCCGCGCCGGTCGCGGGGCCGCCCCGGACTGCCGCCATCCTGTCAGGCGTTTCCTGACAAAACAAGAGGCAGGCAAGATGCATAGACTGGGCGCATGCCACCCGAGCTCCCCGCAGCAGACACCGGCGACCTCCGCGGCCAGCCGTTTATGTGTTCGTTCTGCCTTCGCTCCCGGCAGGAAACCGGCGTCCTGGCCACGGCGCCCACCGCCGCCATCTGCCGCGACTGTGCTTCCACCGCACTGAGCATGTTTGATGCCCGGCCGGTATCCGGTCCGGACCCGCTGCCCGGCACCCCCTGGGAGGGCCTGGACAACGACGAACTGCTAAACCGCCTCCCGCAGGTGGCCGCGGCCCGGGACCAGGTTGAAGACCATCTGGCCCGCTGGGTGGGCGCAGCGCGCCAGAGAAACATCAGCTGGGCTGCCATCGGCGCAGCCCTGGGCATGACCCGGCAGTCAGCCTGGGAACGGTTCCGGGACAGCGGCGGGCAATAACGCCGCCGCCCCGTCACCAACCGGACACGATTGGGCCGTCAGCCCAGCGTCTTCAGTGCAGCCTTCAGGTACGGCGCCGTCTTGCTCGCGTCGCAGGCGGCCACCTCGGCGGCGGTGCCGGCGCAGATGATCCGGCCGCCCTCTTCCCCGCCGGAGGGCCCCATGTCGATGACCCAGTCCGCAGACGCCACCACGTTCATGGAGTGCTCCACCACCACCACGGTGTTCCCGGCATCTACCAGCCGGTTGAGCTGGCGCAGCAGCAGCTGCACGTCCTGGGGGTGCAGCCCTGTGGTCGGCTCATCCAGCAGATAGAGCGTGTGCCCGCGGCGGGCACGCTGCAGTTCGGTGGCCAGCTTGATCCGCTGCGCCTCGCCGCCGGAGAGCTCGGTGGCGGGCTGGCCCAGGCGCAGGTAGCCCAGGCCGACGTCGAGCAGCGTCTGCAGGCTGCGCGCCGCGGCCGGGACATCGGCCAGGAATTCGGCGGCGGTTTCCACCCGCATGGCCAGGACGTCCGCAATCGACTTGCCGCGGTAGGTCACCTGCAGTGTCTCTTCGTTGTAGCGCGCACCGTGGCAGACCGGGCAGGGTCCGTAGGTTCCGGGCAGGAAGAGCAGTTCAACGGCGAGGAACCCCTCACCCTGGCAGGTTTCGCACCGCCCGCCGGCCACGTTGAAGGAGAACCGGCCGGCGGTGTAACCGCGCTTCCGGGCTTCGTCAGTCCCGGCGTACAGTTTGCGGACGGCATCAAAGAGCCCGGTGTACGTGGCAAGGTTCGAACGCGGGGTGCGGCCGATCGGCCGCTGGTCCACCCGCACCAGCCGGTCCAGGTGCTCCAGGCCCTGGATGCTGCGCACCCGCGCACCCGGCTCGCGGTCCCCCTCTTCCGTCTCCTCTTCCGGTTCCGGGGCCACGCCGTTGACCTGGCTGCCCACCGTTTCGGCCAGTACCTGGCTGACCAGTGTGGATTTGCCGGAGCCCGACACACCGGTCACGGCGGTCAGCACGCCCAGCGGGATGTCGGCGTCCAGATCACGCAGGTTATGCCGGCTGATGCCCTTGAGGCTGAGCCACCGCTCCGGGGACCGCCGGGCCGGGTCGGCGGTCTGCGCCTGGCCAAACAGGAACGGACGGGTGGCGCTTTCCCCGACCTGGGCCAGACCGGCCACAGGACCGCTGTAAAGGACCGTACCGCCGCCGTCGCCGGCCTGCGGCCCGACGTCGACAATCCATTCCGCACTGCGCACCACGTCCATGTTGTGTTCCACCACGAACACGGAGTTGCCGGCGTCCTTCAGCTCCTGAAGCACGGTCAGCAGCGGTTCGGCGTCGGCCGGGTGCAGTCCCGCAGACGGTTCGTCCAGCACGTAGATCACCCCGAACAGGCCCGAACGCAACTGGGTGGCGATGCGCAGGCGCTGCATCTCCCCCGGTGAGAGGGTGGGAGTGGCACGGGACAGGCTCAGATACCCCAGGCCCAGCCCGATGAGCACCTCCAGCCGGCCGAGCAGGTCCCGGGTGATGGTCACCGCCACCTCGGTGTTTTCATTGGAGGCCGCCGCACGGGACGCGGTGCCCGCCGACTTCAGTTCCGCCGTCGGGCGGATGATCTCCGCCAGTTCGGCCAGGGTGGCGCCGTTCAGCTCGGCAATATTGCGGCCGGCGAAGGTCACGGCAAGGGCCTCCGGACGCAGGCCCGCGCCGCCGCAGACCGGACAGGGACCCGAAACCATGAAGTTCAGCACGCGTTCGCGCATCTGGGCGCTGCCGGAATCGGCCAGGGTGTGCATTACGTAGCTCTTGGCGCTCCAGAAGCGTCCCTTGTACGGTTTGGCCACCCGGTCCCGCTGCGGCGTAATCGTCACCACCGGCTGCTCGTCCGTGAACAGGATCCAGTCCCGGTCCTTCTTCGGCAGCTTCTTCCAGGGCACATCGACGTCGTAGCCCAGGTGGATGAGAATGTCACGCAGGTTCTTCCCCTGCCAGGCACCCGGCCAGGCGGCAATGGCGCCGTCGCGGATGGTGAGCGACGGGTCCGGAACCAGGGATTCCTCGGTGACCGTGTGCGCAATACCCAACCCGGAGCACTCCCGGCAGGCGCCGGCGGCTGTGTTGGGCGAGAACGCATCCGAGTCGAGGCTGCCGGGCTCGGCGTCCGCCGGGTAGGTGCCGCCGCGGGAAAAGAGCATACGCATGGAGTTCGAGAGCGTGGTGAGGGTGCCCACGGTGGAGCGGGAGCTGGGCGCGCCGCGGCGCTGCTGGAGTGCGACGGCGGGCGGCAGTCCGGAGATCTCCTCGACCTTGGGGTTGTGGCCCTGGGACAGGAGCCGGCGGGCATAGGGTGCCACCGATTCGAAGTAGCGCCGCTGCGCCTCTGCGTAAATGGTGCCGAAGGCGAGGGAAGACTTGCCGGAGCCTGAGACTCCGGTGAAGGCAACGATCGCATCTCTGGGGATCTCGACGTCGACGTTGCGCAGATTGTTTTCCTGCGCTCCACGGACTCGCACCATCCCGCTGCGTGCCGCATCGGAGGTGCTGGGGCTGCTTGAAGGATTAGGAATGCTCACCATTCGACACTACCGAGCCGGGTTCATTGGTCCGAATCCGGAGCCCGACGGAGCCTGCAGTTCCGCTGAGGGCGCATACAGGGGTGTTAGGGGTCGCAACGGCGCCCGCACGCGCGCGTATGCGGGAAGGGCTGTCCCCGCCGGTATGCTGGCCGGTGATTGCGCCCTGTCCTGAGCGGACCGGCGGAAACGGCACTTTTATTGGGGGAATCATGAGCAATAACCAGCAGCCACCGGAGTCGTGGCCGACCCTGTTCGGCGGCCAGGACCAGGCCAACCAACAGTACGCAACGGATTCGCAGGCACAGCAATACCCGGGACAGCAGCAGTATCCCGGCCAGCTGTACCCCGGTGCGGAGCTGTACCCCGGCCAGCAGTTCCCCGGCCGACAGCAGTTCCCCGGCCAGCAGTACCCGGGACAGCAGTTCCCCGGCCAGCAGTTCGCCGGCGCGGAGCTGTACCCGGCATACGGCACGGCCGCAGCACCGGGCGCACCACGATCCCAGACCGGCAAGCGGATCTTCAGCATGATCCTGCTTGTGGTGGGTTACGCCTTTGGCGGCCTCTTCCTGTTGGTCGCGCCTCCGCTCCTGGCGGACGTGCTCGCTGAAGCCGGGACGGAGAGTGCCGGAAGTACCGTGGGCGGAATCATCGGCTCGCTCTTTTTCCCCGGTCTCGCCGCCGTCCTGGTCGTATGTGTGCACCGCTGGCGGGGCAGGATCAAGCGCAGCGAGCTTCAGCAGGGTAAGTACTGACGCCCCAGTTCCCGGCCGTACCGCCTCAGCAGTTCCGCGCCGGCATCCCGTGCGGCCGGGGACACATGGTCGAGCGTCAGGAAACCGTGCACGAGCCCGGGATAGGGCACGTACCCGGCATCGGTCCCGGCCGCGGCCAACCGCCCGGCCAGCAGCTTTCCTTCGTCCCGAAGCGGATCGTGCTCCGCCGTGGCCAGCAGGACGCGGGGACCCGGCGGCAGGGGCAACCCGTGGAGCGGGCTGAACCGGGCCAACCTGTCCGGTGACGGATCCGGCGGCCACAAGGAGATATGGAACGCGAGGTCCCGGACGGACAGTCCCCACCCCTCGCCCTTGCTGCGGATACTCGCTTGGCCCAGCGTCAGGTCCGCATTCGGGTACGCGAGCAGGAGCAGCCGTGGCTCCGCCGCGGTGCCGGCGAGCCGCCGCGCAGCGAGGAAGGCAATCAGCCCGCCGGCGCTGTCCCCGGCCAGGCCTGCCCCCGGGTGCACAGCACCCAGCTCCCCCGGGCCCTCCGCTACCCATTCCAGCGCCCGCACGACGTCGTCCACCGCGGCCGGGGCCGGATGTTCAGGCGCCAGGCGGTAGTCCACTGCCAGGACTGCCGTTCCGGCTAGCAGTGCCAGCCGGCGGCACAGGCGGTCGTGCGATTCCAGGCCGCCGAAGACGAATCCCCCGCCGTGGGTAAAAACCGTCAGCGGCTGGACTGCCGAGCCGGTGCGGTACAGGCGCGCCCGCACCGGCTCCCGCCCGGGTATCTGCAGGTCCCGCACCTCGTGAAGATCAGGCCCGGCCGGACGCTGCCGCGGCTCCCGCAGCCGGCGGATGTGCTGCAGGGACGGCGCCGGGGTTCCGCCGCGGCGGACCTCCGCCAGCCATCCGGCCAGGGCGGCATCGGCAACGGCATTCACGGGACCAACGTAGCAGTACCCGGCAGGCTGCGGTTCCAGCGGTATGTCGGTAGGGTCGGTTGTGGAGCGGCATGATCCACGTCATATGGGAGTGTGCCCGCAACCGCTCCCTCCACGTCCCTTGCGGGCTATGTTACTCACGAGTAACATCGTCTCGGACGTTGTTCCGTTTCATATCTCAAAGAGGAGTAAGTACGTGAGCCCACAAAGCCGATCACGGCAGATCAGGGACGTAGTTTTCGTTGACGGAGTGCGGACCCCCTTCGGCAAAGCCGGCGAAAAGGGTATCTACGCCGGAATGCGGGCCGATGACCTGGTGGTCAAGTGCATCCGCGAACTCATGCGCCGCAATCCTTCCCTTCCTCCGGAACGCGTCGACGAAGTGGCCATTGCCGCCACCACCCAGTCCGGCGACCAGGGCATGACGATCGGCCGCACCGCCGCACTGCTGGCCGGCCTGCCGCGCACGGTTCCCGGCTTCGCCATCGACCGCATGTGCGCCGGCGCCATGACCGCCGTGACCACCACCGCATCGGGCATTGGTTTCGGCGCCTACGACGTCGTTATTGCCGGCGGCGTGGAGCACATGGGCAACCACCCGATGGGCAAGGACGCCGATCCCAACCCCCGCTTCATGACCGAGCGGCTGGTGGACCCGGCCGCCCTGAACATGGGCAACACTGCCGAGAACCTGCACGACCGGTTCCCGCACATCACCAAGGAACGCACCGACGCGTACGCGGCCGCCAGCCAGGAAAAGCTGGCCAAGGCCTACGCCGCAAACCAGATCCAGCCGGATCTGGTACCGGTCGCCACCAAGAAGCCCGGCACCGGCTGGACCCTGAACACGGTGGACGAGCCGCCGCGACCGGGCACCACGGTTGAGGACCTGGCCGAGCTGCGCACCCCGTTCCGCGCCCACGGCCGCGTCACGGCAGGCAACGCCGCCGGCCTGAACGACGGCGCCACCACCGCACTGCTCGCCTCCGCCGACGCCGCCGAGGAACTTGGCCTGCCGGTCAAGATGCGCCTGGTCGGCTACGCCTTCGCCGGCGTCGAACCGGAGGTCATGGGCTACGGCCCGGTCCCCTCCACCGAAAAGGTCCTGAAGCAGACCGGCCTGTCCATTGAGGACATCGGCCTGTTCGAAATCAACGAGGCCTTCGCCATCCAGGTCCTGTCCTTCCTGGACCACTTCGGCATTGCCGACGACGATCCGCGCGTGAACCGCTACGGCGGCGCCATCGCCGTCGGGCACCCGCTGGCCTCCTCCGGCGTCCGCCTGATGAACCAGCTGGCCCGCCAGTTCGAGGAAGACCCGAGCGTCCGCTACGGCATGACCACCATGTGCATCGGCCTGGGCATGGGCGCCACGGTGATCTGGGAAAACCCGAACCACCCCGACTACAACACCGATTCCACGGAGGCCACGAAGTAATGTCTGCTCCCGATTACCAGCGCCTCGCGGGCCTCTTCCCCACCGAGGTTGTCACCCACTCGTACGTCTCGGACGTGCAGCTGCCCGGCAATGCCGGCACCTTTGCGCTGATCACCCTGGACAACGACGTCGACCACTCCCGCCCCACCACACTGGGCCCGAACACGCTGCTCGAGCTCGGCGCGAAGCTGGACGAGCTGAAGGCCCGTGCCGAGGCGGGCGAGATTGTGGGCGTAGGCGTCACCGGCAAGCCGTTCTACCTGGTCGCCGGTGCCGACTTGTCCGCTGTGAAGTCGATTTCCGATATCGAGGCCGGCTACGCCATGGCCCGGCTCGGCCACGACGTCTACGCCAAGCTGGGCAGCCTGGGTGTTCCCAGCTTCGCCTTCATCAACGGCGTGGCCCTGGGCGGCGGCCTGGAAATTGCCCTGCAGTCCGACTACCGCACCGTATCCACCGGTGCCGGTGCACTGGCCCTGCCGGAAGCCTTCATCGGCCTGGTTCCGGGCTGGGGCGGCGTCTACCTGCTGCCGCGCCTCATCGGCCCCGAGAACGCCGTCAAGGTGATGATCGAGAACCCGCTGAGCAACAACCGCACCCTGTCCGGACCGGCCGCCTACAAGCTGGGCATCGCCGACGCGCTCTTCGAACCGGCGGACTTCCTCGAGCAGTCCCTCACCTGGGCCGCCCGTGTCATCAGCGGCGAGGAAAAGGTGGAGCGGCCGAACGCCGTCGAGCCTGCCGACGCCAGTGATGCCTGGGACGCCGCCGTCGCCAAGGGCCGCGCCTTTGTGGAGGCCAAGACCTCCAACGCTGCCCCCGCCCCGGCGAAGGTGCTGGACCTGCTGGAGAACGGCAAGACCTGGACCCGCGAGGAGTCCCGCGAAGCCGAGTGCGATGCCCTGGCCGAACTGATGCAGACCCCGCAGTTCAGCTCCACCGTCTACGCATTCCTGGACCTGGTGCAGAAGCGCGGCAAGCGCCCCGCCGGCGCCCCGGACAAGAAGCTGGCACGCCCGGTCACCAAGGTGGGCGTCGTCGGTGCCGGCCTGATGGCCAGCCAGCTGGCCCTGCTCTTCGCCCGCCAGCTCAAGGTGCCCGTGGTCATGACGGACATCGACCAGGAACGCGTGGACAAGGGTGTGGGCTACGTGCACGCCGAAGTGGACAAGCTCCTGGCCAAGAAGCGCATCTCCCCGGACGCCGCCAACCGCACCAAGGCACTGGTCACCGGTTCGGTGTCCAAGGAGGCCTTCTCCGACGCCGACTTCGTCATTGAAGCCGTCTTCGAGGAGATGTCCGTCAAGAAGCAGGTCTTCGCCGAGGTGGAGGCCGTGGTCTCCCCCGAGTGCATCCTGGCCACCAACACCTCCTCGCTCTCCGTGACCGAGATGGCCGCGGACCTCAAGCACCCCGAGCGTGTGGTCGGCTTCCACTTCTTCAACCCGGTGGCAGTGATGCCCCTGCTGGAGATCGTGCGTGCACCCAAGACCGACGACGCCGTGCTGGCCACCGCGTTTGTCCTGGCCAAGCAGCTGAAGAAGACCGCCGTGCTGGTCAAGGATGCAGCCGCCTTCGTGGTGAACCGCATCCTGGGCCGCATGTTCGGCGAAATCACCAAGGTCTTCGACGAGGGCACCGACGCTGCCACGGCCGACAACGCGCTGCGCCCGATGGGCCTGCCGATGTCGCCGTTCACGCTGCTGGCCCTGGTAGGCCTGCCGGTGGGCCAGCACGTGCAGGAATCCCTGCACTCGGCCTTCGGTGAGCGGTTCTGGCTCTCCAAGAACTCGCAGAAGATCATCGACGCCGGCATCAAGTCCCTGTGGCAGAAGGACGAGAACGGCAACCAGTACATCCCGGAGGAAACCCTGGCGATGCTGGACTTCGGCAACACCCCCTCCACGTCCGAGGAAGTCCTGCGCCGCACGCAGGATGCCCTGGCCGAGGAAATCGGGCTCATGCTCGAAGAGGGCGTCGTGGCAGGACCCGAGGACATCGACCTGTGCGTCATCCTCGGTGCCGGCTGGCCGATGCACCTGGGCGGCATCACGCCGTACCTGGACCGTGTCGGGGCGTCCGAGCGGGTCAACGGTAAGAAGTTCCACGAGGCGGCTGTGGCTGCTTAGTTAGTCCGTCTGCTTCGCCCGCGTGTGTCCGCGTCGGGCGGACCGGAACGGCGGCAAGGAAAATCCCTGCTCGCAGAGCTCGCAGGAATTATTAAAGCCGCCTACTCCGGTCCGTCCGGCGCTTTCGTTTAAGCGCGGACCCCAGCGGTCAATCTGTCTGCTGGCTAGTCGATGTCGCTCACCTTCTCGGGGAAGGGGAAGGGGAAGGTTACCCCCGTGAGTTCCTCTGAGATGGTCCAGAGGCGCTGCTGGACCGCCTCGTCGTGGGAAGCAGGGCTGGAGGAGACTGGTTTCGGATAGCCGCGGGTCTGTGACCGGTTGCCGGGGCCGTAGTACTGGCCACCCGTGACGTCCGGATCGGTAGCCGCACGCAGGGTGGGCAGGGCGCCCATCCCGGGAGTCTGCGTGAAGTACGGGGCGAGCCAGGTGACCGGCAGCCGAAGCGCCGAAGGTGTGTTACGGGTGAGCTCCGTATTGGCGACGCCGGGATGGGCGGCCACCGCGACAGTGGTACCGAGGGGTTTGAGACGGCGCTGGAGTTCGTACGTGAACATCAGGTTCGCCAGCTTGGCTTGGCCGTATGCTGCCGCCCGGCTGTACGAACGTTCCCACTGGAGATCATCAAAGTGGATCCCGGCCCGGATCCGGTGGCCCGTACTGCTGACCGTCACCACGCGCGAGCCGGGCACCGGCAGCAGCCGGTCCAGCAGCAGACCGGTCAGGGCGAAGTGGCCGAGGTGGTTGGTGCCGAACTGCAGCTCAAAGCCGTCCGCGGTGGTCCGCTTGGGCGTGTACATCACGCCGGCATTGTTGATCAGCAGGTCTATGCGCGGATGAGCCGCGCGCAGCTCCGCTGCGGCGGAATGGATCGACTCGAGCGAGGTCAGGTCCAAGGCCTGAACGCTCGTGTCCCCTTTTATGCGGGCAGCCGCCTGCTTGCCCTTCTCGACGTCGCGCACGGCCAGGATTACCGCCGCCCCGCGGTCCGCCAGCATCCGGGCGGTCTCGAAACCCAGCCCGGTATTGGCTCCGGTCACTATCGCCACGCGTCCGTGCTGATCAGGGATGTGCTTCTCGTTCCAACTGACGTTCATGGGGGCTCCTAAAGTACCGTTGGTCTGTTAGTAGGTCCAACGTAAGTGCCCTGCCTTCGCACGTCAATAGACCGCCGGTCCGTAATGTATGCTGGCCGCGTGACATTCCAGCGGGCGCGCAGCGAAGAGCAGAAAGAGGCCCGCCGTCGGGCCATCTTAGATACCGCGGCGGCAATGCTGGACGAGATGCCGGTAGCCGGTGTCAGTCTCAACGAGCTCAGCCGGCGGGTAGGGCTGGCGAAGTCCAACGTCCTGCGCTATTTCGAGTCCCGCGAAGCAGTGCTGCTCGAACTGCTCGACGAATTCCTGGGCACCTGGCTGACCGAGTTGGCACAGGAGCTGTCAGCGGGTATCCATCCGGAGGCGGCACCGGCGGAGCGGGCTGATCAGTTGGCCGAAATCCTCAGCCGATCACTTGGGGCACGCCTGACACTGTGCGACTTGTTCGGGGCGCAGGGCGGCGTCTTGGAGCACAACATTTCGGTTGAGGTGGCCAAGCGGCACAAGCGGTCCTCCCTGGCCAGGCTCGAGGCCATGACCGGTCTGGTGTGCCGGCACCTGCCTGAGCTGGGGGACGGTGCCCGGCAGTTCTGCCTGATCACACTGGTTACTGCCGGTGCACTGTCGTCCTACGTGCCGCCTCCGCCCAGCCTCCTTGCCGCCTATGCGGAGGAGCCCGCCCTGGGCGTCCTCCACGTAGACCTCACCGAGGCTCTGAGGACCGCCTTGACGTCGGCGCTCCTGGGTGTGCTGCCGCGGGCATGACATTCCGCAGCTCGAATCTGTCCCACCCCCCGGCTCTCTGGGCAGAGACGGACTTCTTCGCTAGCCTGCCGGCCGTGAAGGGAACCTCTGAGGACAACCGCAGGCAAAGCCGGCGCATGGTAGCGCTGATACTTGCCACCGCTGTTCTTGGCTGGTTGACGGTACTTCTCCCCTGGTCCGCGCCATGGCGCTGGACTCTCGCCGGGATCCTGCTGGCTCTCACGGCGGTGATCCTGGTAATACTGGTCCGACTTCAGCGCGCCGGCCGCTAGCCTAGGCCCAAATCCGAAGAGAGATGAGAAAGCATGTCCTTCCAGGCTTACCTCGATGCGGTCGAGGACAAGACAGGATTAACGCCCCGCCAACTCGTGGATATCGCCACGACCAATGGTTTCGGGGAAAGCGCCATAGCCGGGGATATCCTCGAATGGCTCAAGACCGACTACGGACTCGGCCGCGGACATGGGATGGCACTGGTCCACGTCATCAGGAACGGTGCCGGAATCGACAGCAAGCACGTCGGCACCACCGGAACACACCGCGACGATTCCGACACCCTCTGGCTGGACGGCAAGGCCACCAAGCCGGCCTAACCCCGACCAACGGACGCAGACCCACTGCACAGACACTGCCCCCATGTCCGGAGCACACCTGCGCCGGCTGCCCAGCCCGTCCCCCCGGAGTACACCTGCGGCACCCCGGCTCGGCGTCCTGAGCACACCTATGCCAGCGGCCCGGAGGGTCCGGGTTAGGCGGCTTTAATAGTCCGAGCGAGCTCTGCGAGCAAGGGATTTTCGTTGCCGCCGTTCCGGACCCTCCGGGCCCCCACACGACTAGAACAAGGCAACCTTCGGCGTCTTCGGGAAGATCCGGTCCAGTTCTTCGAGATCCTTCTCGGACGGCACCCAGGACACGGCTTCGGCGTTCTGCTGCACCTGTTCGATCTTGGTGGCACCGGCAATCACCGAGGCCACGGACGGCTGCGCGGCGAGCCAGGAGAAGGCCACCTGGACCTCGGTCAGGCCGCGCTCGGAAGCGAACCGGCCGAACTCGGCCAGCTGGTCAAAGTCTGCGTTCTCCAAGAGGTTCGTCCGGGAGTGCGTGAGCCGGCTGCCCTCGGGTGCCTTGCCGTTGCTGTACTTGCCCGTCAGCAGGCCGTTGGCCAGCGGGAAGTAGGGCAGCACGCCCAGACCGTAGGCTTCGGCGGCGGGGGTCACTTCCAGTTCCGCGCGGCGGTCCAGCAGGTTGTAGTGGTTCTGCGAGGAGATGAACGGCGTGTAGCCGCCCATCTGCGCCACGAATTCGGCCTCCGCAATCTGCCAGCCGGCCCGGTTGGAGTGCCCGATGTACCGGACCTTGCCGCTGGTGACCAGATCATCCAGGGCCGCGAGGGTTTCCTCGATCGGTGTCAGCGGGTCCGGGGTGTGGAACTGGTACAGGTCAATCCAGTCCGTATTCAACCGGCGCAGTGAGGCCTCGGCCGCCTTGACGATGTAGCGCCGGGAGCCGCGGGCCCCGAAGTCGGCGCCGTTGACACCTTGCATGTCCATGCCGAACTTGGTGGCAACCACCACGTCGTCACGGCGGTTGCGGAGTGCCTTGCCCAGCATTTCCTCGCTGAGTCCCGGGGTGCGCCCGTAGACGTCGGCTACGTCAAAAAGCGTAATCCCGGCGTCGATCGCCGCATTGATGACGGCGTCCGTGCCCTCCTGCGATTCCGTGGGCGTTCCCGGCCGGCCGAGGTTGTTGCAGCCCAGCCCCACCGTGGACACGGTCAGGCCGGAATTTCCGAGTCTGTTGTAAGAAGTCATGGAAGCTACGCTATACCCACGCATCGGGGGCTAAACTGCCCACGGTTTGGGATATCGCTGCCGTTTTGGGAAATCCCTGCCATCCTGCGGCGGAGGATTTACCCAAAACGGCAGCAAAAACACGAACCGGAACCGCGTCCGGACGTTCGCGCCCCTAGGCCGGGAAGATATCCAGCGGGCTGTTGGGGCCGGGGGCCTTGTCGGTTTCCAGGATGTACTGGATCGGAATGGCGCCGGTGGGCAGCAGGCCGGTGTAGACCTGCTCGCTGCGGCGGCGTTCAGCCTCAATGCCTTCTTCGCGGACGGCGGCTGAGAAGGTCTGTGCCGCCAGCGGCTCGGTCCCCTGCTGCTCGCTCCAGATGATGTACATGCCGTAAAGGTCAGCTGCGGGGACAGCCTCGGCGTCGTCCAGGTCGCCTACGGTGCACTCGGCGAGAAAACGACGGACATCGGGCATTGCGTTGTGTTCCATACCTACGACATTAGCCGGTGTCACCGCGCGAGGGGAGCCAAGCAACACCACTAGGACCGGGTACGCAGCAGATACTCCTCAAAACCCACCGGCGGCGTCCCGGTAAGCCGCTCCACGTCGGCGCTGACCGGAACCAGCTCCCCGGCAGGAATGGCCTGGTAGCTGGAGGCCCAGGCCACCGCCTGCCACTTCGCGGCACCGGCTTTCACACGGGATTCGATGGCTTCTTCATAGCTCTCATCCTCGAACCGCACGTTGCTTCCCGTGACGTTTGCCAGCACCCCGGCAACGTCCGCCATGCTCAGCTCCTCCGGACCGGTTAGGGTGTACGTGCGGTTGCGGTGTTCCTCCGGTGCGAGCAGGATCGCGGCCGCGCTCCGGGCGACGTCGGCCCGGGCCACCGGCGCGAACCGCCCGTCCCCCGCCGGACCGCGGATGACGCCGTCGGGCTGGACGAAGGTGGGCAGCACGTCCTGGTACAGGGAGTCCCGCAGGAAGGTGTAGGCGAGCCCGCGGGACTTGATGTGCTCCTCGGTGGCGTAGTGGTCCCGGGCGAGGGTGAACACGGCGTCCGGGGCTGCACCCATAAAGGAGGTGTACACAATGTGCTCCACTCCTGCGTCCGCCGCTGCGTCCACAAAGGTCTGCTGGTCCTCGACCCGGTGCGGGCTCTCGGCCGCGGAGACCATAAAGAGGGTATGCACTCCCCGCAGTGCGGTGACCGCCTGCGCGCGGTCCAGATAGGACACCGCGAAGACCGGTGTGTCGGGCAGCTCGGGCAGCCGGGCGGTGTGCCGGGCCAGGAGCCGCTGCCGGACGCCGGCTTCGGCCAGGAGCCGGGCGACGGCGCCTCCCAGGGCGCCTGTGGCACCGGTGACGGCGAGGGCTGGAACGTTCTCCGCCATGGCATGTCCTCCCTTTTCCCGGCCCCGGCTCACCGGAACCACAGTTCGGCTACTGGATTTTCGGCACCTGTCCTGTCGGCAGGTCCTGACCGGGCAGGGGCCGCGCAAACGGCACCTTGGTCCCCAGGACCTGCGCGACGACGTCGTTCGCAATCTGCCGGGCAGTCAGGCCAACACGCTCCAGCACTTCGTTGCGGCTGCCATGGTCAAGGAACTCCACCGGCAGGCCCACCTCGTTCAGCGCCGTATCCACGCCGGCGGCACGCATTTCCTGCCGGATCCGGGAACCCACACCGCCGGCGCGGACACCGTCCTCAATGACAATGACAATGCGGTGTTCAGCGGCAAGGTCGATGATGGAGCGCGGCACCGGCAGTACCCAGCGCGGGTCCACCACGGTGGAGCTGATGCCCTGGTCCCCCAGCCGTCCGGCCACGTCCAGCGCAATGCCCGCCATGGCGCCCACACTGACGATAAGCACGTCGTTGGAGCTGTCGCCGGAGGGGCGGCGGGCCAGGATGTCCACGCCGTCCGAGGTCCGCTCCACGGCGTCGACATCGGAACCGACGGTGCCCTTGGAGAACCGCACCACACTGGGGGCATCGGAAATGGCCACGGCTTCGCGCAGCTCCTCCTTCAGCCGGGTGGCGTCGCGCGGGGCGGCCAGGTGCAGTCCGGGAACAATCTGCAGCATCGACATGTCCCACATGCCGTGGTGGCTGGCGCCGTCGGGGCCGGTCACGCCGGCGCGGTCCAGCACAATGGTGACGCCGGCCTTATGCAGGGCCACGTCCATCAACAGCTGGTCGAAGGCCCGGTTCAGGAACGTGGCGTAGAGGGCGACTACGGGGTGCAGTCCGCCAAAGGCCATGCCCGCGGCAGAGGTGAGGGCATGCTGCTCGGCAATACCGACGTCGAACACGCGGTCCGGATGCTTCTCGGCGAAGCGGTGCAGGCCCACCGGAATGAGCATGGCTCCGGTGATGCCGACAATGTCCGAGCGCTCATCGGCGATGTCGGCAATTTCCGTAGCGAACACCGAAGTCCAGGATTCCTTGCCGCCCGGTTCCACCGGTGCGCCTGTCTCGGGGTCGATGACGCCCACCGCATGGAACTGGTCCGCCTCGTGGGCGCGGGCCGGCGCGTAGCCGCGGCCCTTCTCGGTCATGGCGTGCACAATGACCGGACCGGCGTAGTTCTTGGCCTTCAGCAGGGCGCGTTCGACGGCGTCAATGTCGTGTCCGTCGATGGGACCGACGTACTTCATGCCCAGGTCCTCGAAGAGGCCCTGCGGGGACCACCAGTCCTTGATGCCCTTTTTGGCCGCGTGCAGGCTGCGGTAGGTGAACCTGCCCACCGGGCCGCCCTGCTGCAGGCGTTCGCGCCACCAGCCGAGGGTGTTCTCATAGGCGTGGTGCGTGCGGACCGCGTCAATGGTAGGGCGCAGCGAGGCCAGGTAGTCGGCCAGCCCGCCGATGGTCGGGGCGTAGGATCGACCGTTGTCGTTGACCACAATCACCACGCGCCGGCGCTGGTCCGCCGCGATGTTGTTCAGTGCTTCCCAGGCCATGCCGCCGGTCAGGGCGCCGTCGCCCACCATCACTACGGTGTAGCGGTCGCCTTCACCGTTGAGCTGCCGGGCGCGGGAAATGCCGTCCGCCCAGGACAGGGACGAGGAAGCGTGGGAGCTTTCCACGATGTCGTGCACGGATTCGGCGCGCGAGGGGTAGCCGGACAGTCCGTGCTGCTGGCGCAGGGTGGCGAAGTCCTGCCGTCCGGTGAGGATCTTGTGGACGTAGGACTGGTGGCCGGTGTCAAAGACGATGCTGTCCCGCGGGGAATCGAATACCCGGTGGATCCCCATGGTCAGTTCCACCACGCCCAGGTTGGGCCCGAGGTGGCCGCCGGTCTGGGCGACATTGGTGATCAGAAATGAACGGATCTCTTCAGCAAGCCGCTTCAGCTGTGTCAGCGAAAGCCTGCTGAGGTCCCGAGGATCCCGGATTGTTTCCAGAAGTCCCAACAGGGTGCCTCCCTTGAGTCGGTATCGGCGGCACTGCACACCGTCGCAATGGTTAACTCTAACGCGCGGCGCATGTTCCGCGGTTCCCTCTTGATGCATCAGGGCCCCGCTTCCCTCCTCCGTCCAGCGGACGGATCGGGGAAACGGGGCCCTGAGCGTGGTGCGTGTACTGCTACTTAGCGGAGATCTGGCGCAGCACGTACTGCAGGATGCCGCCGTTGCGGTAGTAGTCGGCTTCACCCGGGGTATCGATGCGCAGGACGGCATCGAAGGTGATGGCTTCCCCGTTTTCGGGGGTGGCCGTGACCCGAACGGTCTTGGGCGTGTTGCCGTTGTTCAGTTCGGTGACACCCTCAACCGAGAAGGTCTCCGTACCGGTCAGGCCCAGCGATTCGGCGTTGACGCCGGCCGGGTACTGCAGCGGGAGGACGCCCATGCCGATGAGGTTGGAGCGATGGATCCGCTCGTAGCTCTCGGCGATGACGGCCTTGACGCCCAGCAGTGCGGTGCCCTTGGCAGCCCAGTCACGCGAGGAACCGGAGCCGTATTCCTTGCCGGCCAGGACAACCAGCGGGGTGCCGGCGGCCTGGTAGTTCATCGCGGCATCATAAACGGCAGCCTGCGGTGCGTCCGGCTGGCTGAAGTCACGGGTGAAACCGCCTTCAACGCCGTCGAGCAGCTGGTTCTTGATGCGGATGTTGGCGAAGGTGCCGCGGATCATGACTTCGTGGTTGCCACGGCGCGAGCCGTAGGAGTTGAAGTCCTTGCGGGCCACACCGTGCTCCAGCAGGTACTTGCCTGCCGGGGTGTCGGACTTGAAGGAACCGGCCGGGGAGATGTGGTCGGTCGTGACCGAATCGCCCAGCTTCAGCAGCACGCGTGCACCGTCGATGTCCGTGACGGGGTCGGGCTGTGCCTTCATACCCTCGAAGTACGGGGGCTTCCGAACGTACGTGGATTCCGTATCCCACTCGAAGGTTGCGCCTTCGGGGGTGGGCAGGGACTGCCAGCGCTCGTCACCTTCGAAGATGGTGTCGTAGCTGTTGGAGAACATTTCCTTGTCGATGGAGGCATCGATGATCTGCTGGACCTCGACCGGGTTCGGCCAGATGTCCTTCAGGAAGATGTCATTGCCGGCTTCGTCCTGGCCCAGCGGGTCATTTTCGAAGTCGAAGTCCATGGTGCCGGCCAGGGCGTAGGCAACTACCAGCGGCGGGGAAGCCAGGTAGTTCATCTTGACGTCCGGGTTGATGCGGCCTTCGAAGTTGCGGTTGCCTGAGAGCACTGCGGTGACGGCCAGGTCGGCTTCGTTGATCGCCTCGGAGATTTCCTCTTCGAGAGGACCGGAGTTGCCGATGCAGGTGGCGCAGCCGTAGCCGACCACGAAGAAGCCAAGCTTCTCGAGGTACGGGATCAGCCCGGACTTTTCGTAGTAGTCCGTCACAACCTTCGAGCCCGGAGCCACGGAGGTCTTGACCCACGGCTTGGACGCGAGGCCCTTCTCCACCGCGTTGCGGGCCAGCACTGCTGCGGCCATCATCACGGAGGGGTTGGACGTGTTGGTGCAGGAGGTGATCGAGGCGATCGTCACGGCGCCGTGGTCCAGCTCGAAGCTGCGGCCGTCCGCCATGGTGACCGGCACGGAGTTGCTGGCGCGCTGTGCCGGAGCGTCGGCTTCGGCAACCAGGTCGTGCTCGTGATCCTCGACGTGCGTGGCGTTGGCGTTGAACGACGGCGCATCCGAGGCCGGGAAGGTCTCTTCCAGGGTCTCGTCAACAGTGCCGTTTTCAGCTTCGACCGTCTCGTGGACGT
Source organism: Arthrobacter sp. Y3224198 (assembly GCF_059090025.1). Taxonomy (NCBI): domain Bacteria; kingdom Bacillati; phylum Actinomycetota; class Actinomycetes; order Micrococcales; family Micrococcaceae; genus Arthrobacter; species Arthrobacter sp. Y3224198. Next base: position 113,020 of record NZ_JBNHFG010000001.1, on the reverse strand, counting down.
AGTTCTTCAGGTCGTTGCGGAACTGGGTCTTGGCGTTGGTCAGTTCCACGCGGTCCTGCGGACGCTTCGGACCGGCGATGGAGGAAACTACGGTGGACAGGTCGAGCTCGAGATACTCGGAGTACTTGACCTCGTTGGACGGGTCGTGCCAGAGGCCCTGTTCCTTGGCGTAGGCCTCGACGAGGGCCACGTTCTCCTCGGAGCGGCCGGTCAGGCGCAGGTAATCCAGCGTCACGTCGTCGATCGGGAAGATCGCGGCGGTGGAGCCGAACTCGGGGCTCATGTTGCCGATGGTGGCGCGGTTGGCCAGCGGCACGGCGCCGACACCCTCACCGTAGAACTCGACGAACTTGCCCACAACGCCGTGCTTGCGCAGCATTTCGGTGATGGTCAGCACAACGTCGGTGGCGGTGGCGCCGGCCGGGATTTCGCCGGTCAGCTTGAAGCCGACAACGCGCGGGATCAGCATGGAGACGGGCTGGCCCAGCATGGCCGCCTCGGCTTCAATGCCGCCAACGCCCCAGCCGAGCACGCCCAGGCCGTTGACCATGGTGGTGTGGGAGTCGGTGCCGACGCAGGTGTCGGGGTAGGCGCGCAGCACGCCGTCCACTTCGCGCGTCATCACGGTGCGGGCCAGGTATTCGATGTTGACCTGGTGCACAATACCCATTCCCGGGGGAACTACCTTGAAGTCATCAAATGCCGTCTGGCCCCAGCGGAGGAACTGGTACCGCTCGCCGTTGCGCTGGTACTCGATCTCCATGTTGCGTTCCAGGGCGCCGGAGTTGCCGAAGGCATCGATCTGGACGGAGTGGTCAATGACCATTTCCGCCGGCGCCAGCGGGTTCACGCGCTTGGGGTCGCCGCCGAGGTCGGCTACGGCCTCGCGCATGGTCGCCAGGTCCACAATGCAGGGGACACCGGTGAAGTCCTGCATGATCACCCGGGCGGGGGTGAACTGGATTTCAGTGCTGGGCTCTGCTGCTGCATCCCACTGCGCCAGGGCACGTACGTGGTCGGCAGTGATGTTCGCACCGTCTTCGGTGCGGAGCAGGTTCTCCAGCAGGACCTTGAGGCTGAACGGAAGGCTCTGGGCGCCTTCGACGGAATTCAGCCGGAAAATTTCATATTCGGAACCGTTGACGTCTAGTACGCCCTTGGAACCGAAGCTGTCCACATTAGTCATAACAGGACTCCTCTCGCCACCTTGTTATCTTTGTCCAGCTCACTACTGCCCGCCAGTTAGGTCTCCCTAACCGGCGGGTAAAAGGGCCGGCACGGGAAACCGGTGGTTCATTTCCCTGCCAGCGGGCCCCCTGCCCGGGAGATGAATTCCCGCAAAAAGCGGAAACCCCCTGTTTCTCCCTGTTTAAGGCGCAGGACTGGACAACTGCCTCCCATCCTAGCCTTTACAGGGGCCCGCAGAGGAGATATAGGCCACGACGCGTCGTGACGGGCCTCGCGCCCGTCATATTGGCCCTCCGGGGCGAGGCCGGAGCCGGCGCCGCGGCGGGTCCAGCGGCGGCAGCCCGGAGCCGGATCAGGGCTTGCGCAGGACGGCGAAGGATTCCATGTGGTGCGTGTGCGGGTACAGGTCGAAGACCCGGAGGCTGCCCAGTTCCCAGCCGGAGCTGCGGAAGTACCCCAGGTCCCGGGAGAACGACGCCGGATCGCAGGATACGTACCCCACCACGCGCGGCGCGGCGGCGTCGATCTGCCGGACCACCGTTTTGCCGGCACCGGCGCGAGGGGGATCCAGCAGGACCACGTCCAGGTTGTCCGCACTGCGCAGCACCTTGTCCACGCGCCCCTGGGCGATCTGCACCTGGGGTGCGGCGAAGAGGTTCTTGCGGGCGTCGCGGCTGGTACCCGGGGAACCCTCCACGGACAGGACGCGTCCGGCTTCGCCCGTCGCGGCAGCCAGCGGAGCGGTAAACAGCCCGGCACCGGCATACAGGTCCGCCACGGACTCCCCGGGCTGCACTTCCAGGCCATCCAGAACAGCCTGGGCAAGGGTCTGCGGGGCGCTGCGGTGGATCTGCCAGAACCCGGCACCGGTGACCCGGTAGTCATGGCCCAGGACGGTTTCCTGTACCCAGGTCCGACCCTTCAGTCGCGTCAGCTCGTGGCTCTCGGGGTCCCAGGCCGCCACGGAGACGCCGTCGGGCAGGCTCGCGGCAATCCGGGCCAGGGCGCGCGGACGCGTTCCCGCAGCCGGGATCAGCAGGACCAGGGTCGCTCCCCCGGCCGCCGGCGCGGCAACTTCCACGCGCTGTGCACCCGAGAAATCGGTCTCCCACAGGCGCAACCCGTTGATCTCCGGGGAGGCCAGGGGCATCTCCTGAACCGGCACCAGTTCCTCCGACCGGTGCGCGTGCATGGCCAGCCGTCCGCCGGGCGCCACGGAGAAGCTCACGCGCGTGCGCCAGCCGAGGCCGTCGGCACGTTCCTCCAGGGCGGGCTCGACGTCGGGAACCAGGTCGGTCCCGCCCAGCCGGCGCAGCTGCTCGGCGAAGATCTCCGCCTTCAGCCGGCGCTGGAGCGGCAGGTCGATGTGGCCGAACTCGGCGCCGCCCACGGGCAGCTTGCCCCGGGCAGCGGCCCGCAGGGCGTCCGCTTCCTTCCAGAAGTGCTCAACCCGCCCTTCCGCAGGCTCCAGAACCTCGACGACGTCGGCGCGCCAGAACTTGGCGTCCTCACCGGATTCCGTCAGCCGCGCCCGGACCCGCTCCCCCGGCAGTCCGTGCCGGACAAAAACAACACGCCCTTCGTGCCGGGCAACAAAGTGGCCGCCGTGGGCCGGGGCGCCGATGGTGAGTTCAATTGTCATGGGGGTGCGTGTACTTCCTGAAAGGGGCTAAAACTCCATCTCACCACGAGAGCGGAGCGCGGTGCTATTTCGGCCGGACTCAGGACTAAGCTTGCGTTGAATCAGTTTCCGCGCCGGCGCGGCTGGTTCCCGCGGGGATCTGCGAACAGCCGGACCCAACAGCAGGAACGAACAGCAAGACCAACAGCAAGAACGACGGACCGAACCGAAACCGAGGTAGGGCAACTTGGCCCATTACGTGATCATGGGATGCGGGCGCGTGGGCGTCAGCCTGGCCCACACCCTGGACAATGCCGGCCACTCGGTCGCCATCATCGACCAGGACGAGCGGGCCTTCCGCCGCCTGCGGCACACCTTCACCGGCCGCAAGGTTACCGGCGTGGGTTTTGACCGCGAGACCCTGAAGGCCGCAGGCATCGAGGAGGCCTACGCGTTCGCCGCGGTTTCCAGCGGCGACAACTCCAACATCCTGGCCACCCGGGTAGCCCGCGAAACCTTCCACGTGGCCCACGTCGTGGCCCGGATCTACGACCCGGGGCGGGCCGAAATCTATCAGCGGCTCGGCATTCCCACGGTTGCCGCCGTGCGCTGGAGCGCTGACCAGGTGCTGCGCCGCATCCTGCCCGAACAGAGCATCAACGGAGATTTCCGGGAATCCTCCGGACGGCTGATCCTGGGTGAACTGTCCCTGCATGAAGGCTGGCTGGGCCGCTCGCTGGGCAGCATCGAAGCCGCCGCTTCGGTGCGGATCGCCTATATCACCCGCTTCGGCGAAGGCATCCTTCCCCGGCCGGACAGCAGCTACCAGCAGGGCGATGTCCTGCACGCCATGATGTCCGTGGACCGGACGGCGGAAATCAGCAAGATCCTGTCCAAGGAACCAATCAAGGAGTCCCTGTGAAAGTTGTGATTGCCGGTGCCGGCAGCGTGGGCTCTTCCATTGCCAAGGAACTGCTCGCCCACGGCCATGAAGTGCTGCTGATCGATGAGAAGCCCGAGTGCGTGGGCCGCAGCGGACTGCGCGGCGCGCGGTGGCTGATCGGAGACGCCTGTGAGCTGACCACGCTGAAGGACGCCGCCCTGGAAGAGGCCGACGTCGTTGTCTCCGCCACCGGCGATGACAAGGTGAATCTGGTGGTCTCGCTGCTGGCCAAAAGCGAATTCGGCGTGCCCCGCACGGTGGGCCGGGTGAACAACCCCAAGAATGACTGGATGTTCGACGATTCCTGGGGTGTGGACGTCGCGGTGAACACGCCGCGCCTGATGACCGCCCTGGTGGAGGAAGCCGTGGAGATCGGCGACCTGGTGCGCCTGCTGACGCTGCAGACCGGCGTGTCCTCCATGGTGGAGTTCACCGTCCCGCACAACTCGCACCTGACCGGGAAGACCCTCGGCTCCATCGACTGGCCCCTGGATGCCACCGTGGTGGCCATTCTGCGCGACGACGCACCCATTACGCCCAGCAGCGACGACGTGGTGGAACCGGGCGACGAGCTCTTCTTCATCACCACCATCGCCGCCGAGGACGAACTGCGTGCCGTACTGTCCCCCGGTGCCCTGTCCCCCGCGGATGACGCCGCCGGGTCAGGCAGCGGCGCTCAGGACTCCGGTGCCGACGCCGAGTCGGAAGCCTCAGGGGAACCCGGGGAAACAATGGCTGCCGGACGGGACACGACCCACGCCAGCCACAGCCCCAGCGCGTAGAGCGGGACGCCCATGGCCAGGCGCATGGTGCCCAGGGCGGCAACGTTGTCCGCCAGGTAGAGCGGCAGCTGGACGGCCAGACGGAGCGCGAAAACGGCCACGATGATCCAGCTGGCCCAGATGTACGCCTTCAGCCGCACCGGGACGGTACGCCAGTCCAGGTTCTCGCCGCGGATGAAGCCGAACAGCAGTCCGGCCACCGGCCACTTCACGGCGATGGAAACCAGGAACGCCAGGATGTAGGCACCGTTGAGGTAGAACCCCGGGACAAAGTACGTGGCGCCGTCGCCGCTGCGCAGGGCTACGAACGCACAGATGGCGACGCCGGCCACGCCGGTAAGCGACTGCACCAGCGGCCGCCGCTGGATCAGGTTGGCCACCGAGAACACGGCGGCGGCAGCCACGGCCGCGACCAGCGCGGCGTTGAGGCCGGCACCCACCGTGTAGAGCAGCGTAAACAGCAGGCCGGGCACGATGGCCTCGGCCAGTCCGCGGACGCCGCCCACGGACTTAAGCACGTCGATCTGCCCGTCTTCCCGGCGTTCCATTCCGGCGCGTGCTGCGTACTGTCCGGCCAGCTGGTTGATGTCCGGCTGGCCGTCGGGACGGCCGTCCGGCTGGCTGTCCGGCTTTGGTGCGGTCATGAGTCAGCCTCCGGGCGTCCAATGATTTCGTATCGCGGGTTGAAGATTGTGGGACGGCCGTCGATAACCGAGACCATGCCCTCGAAGGCCAGCAAGGTTCCGGCTTCGATGCCGGGCACCCTCCGCTGGCCCAGCCACACCAGCCGGACCTTCGGGCGGGGTCCGGGGCCTGCCGCGCGGTAGACGGCGGCGGCATCCTCCATCACGGCGGTAAAGCGCGGTGATTCCGTGACAGGAACCACCGTTATGGCGGACACGTAGCCCCGGCAGTAGGCGCGGCCCCGCTCAGGCAGCGACTTGATACTTACGCACTGGGTGGAACCGTAGGCTGTGGGCACTGCTAGCCGATCGTCGTGATTTCAGGGCCGCGCTCGGGGGCGGCGGGCTTCCCGGTCCCGGCGGCCGGACGCGGCAGCGGAGAGGCGTCGCGCGGCAGCCGCAGCTGCAGCAGGTCGCGCGGAGGCAGCGGGTGTTCGCCCCGGACCACCACGACGTTTCGGAAGACGTCCTCCAGCGGGCCGGCGGCGTCGGGGTTCATAGCGGCAGGCCCGCCGAAAACGCCCCGGAGGAACCAGCGGGGTCCGTCGACACCGACGAAGCGCGCCACCCGGTAGCCCTTGGATCCGTCCTGCGCCTGTGCGGGGACCTTGGCAAGCAGCTCGGTGCCGAAGGTTCCGGTGAGTTCGTCCACCGTTCCGCCCTGGGACGCCACGGACTTGCCGATCTGCTCGCGGATGTCGTCCCAAAGGGTCTCCGAACGGGGCGCTGCGAAGGCCTGGAGCTGGAGGCTGGAGCCCTCGAGGTCCAAGGTCACCGCGACAACACGCTGGGTCTTCTCCTCGACCTCCAACCGCAACTGCAGTCCCTGCGAGGCGGCAATCCGCAGCGCACCCAGATCGATGTACCCCTCCTCGGAAGGACGGTCGCTGAGGTCATAAGGGCCGGTCGGGTTCTGCTGTCCAACCTGGTCCGCGGACCCGCTGCCGGACGGGGCGCTGCCGGTCCCGCCGTTGCCGGCATCGCCGGTGCCGGCCGAAGCGTCTGCAGTGCCTGCAGCGGTGGTATCGGCCGGTTCTTCTGCCTTGGTTTTCTTACGGCGCCCAAATGCCATAACCAGGTTCCTTCTCTCGTATCTGCAAGTCTGTTTAGGAAGTGAAGTCTCTGCCCGCCAGTGCGCCCGGAAAGCTCCTGCGCGGGTGCCCGTCCGGAGGCTCCTTCGAACGACCCGGCAGCCGGGCCAGCCGGCGCGGGTATCTTCCCGGCCGGCATGGTTCCCGGACGCGGCTTCCGCCGGCCGGGGCCCTATCAGCCCGGGACCGGATCAGACCGGGATGGCCGTGTACCCGCCGGTGGAACCGAAGCCGCCGGTGCCGCGGACGGAATCCGGCAGCTCGTCAACGGGCACGAACTCTGCAATTTCCACCCGCTGGATCACCAGCTGGGCAACCCGGTCCCCGCGCCGCAGCGATACCGGCGCGGCGGTATCCGTATTGATAAGCGTCACTGAAATCTCCCCGCGGTAACCGGCATCAACCGTTCCCGGGGCGTTGACAATACTGATGCCGTGCTTGGTGGCCAGGCCGGAACGGGGATGCACAAAAGCCGCATATCCGTGGGGCAGCGCCAAGGCGACGCCGGTAGGGATCAGCCGGCGCTCCCCCGGGGCGAGCGTGAAGTCGATGCGCGAGCGAAGGTCCGCACCGGCGTCGCCCGGGTGCGCGTACGACGGCGGTTCCAGCCCGTCGTCGAGCATCTTGATCTGTACCTTCAGGGGTGTCCCTGCTCCTTGCACCAGTTTCTCCGGTTTCACTTCGACCAACATGTCCTGTGCGTATGCATCATGTCCTGCGTGCAGTGTGGCACATGCAGTGTGGCAGCGGGGGCTGCTGCACAGGCCGGGCCGCCCGGGCCAACGCACTCACTTTAGCGCGTTTTCCTGTACGGAACCCGGGCTGTCCGAACCCGGCACGGCGCGGGATGAAATGCCTGCGCAAAGGTGGAAAGCTAAAGGTATGTCATCCCCTACTGCCAAGAGCCCCAACGCCGTGCTGTACACCGAGCGGCTCACACCCTCCATCTGGATCTGGCTGGTGGCCGCAGGCCTCGCCGCGGCGTGCATCCTGGTCTTCGTACCCATCAGCCTCTTTGCGGGAATCACGGCCGCGATTATCGCCGCAATTATCCTTGCCGTCCTGCTGATCCTCTCCACCCCGCTGATCCGGGTTACCCCGGAGACCCTCCAGGTGGGCCGGGCGCAGATTGAACGGCACTACATCGGCAAGGTGGAGGCCTTCCGCGGCGACGACGCCACCCTGCAGCGCGGCCCCGCTTTGAACGCCACGGCTTATCTGTGCATCCGCGGATGGATTTCTCCGGTGGTCCGGATGGAAATCACGGACCCGGCGGACCGGACCCCGTACTGGCTCACGTCCTCCCGCCATCCGGAAAAGCTTGTCGAGGCCCTGAGCCGCTGACGACCTACCCTTCGCAGTCCACGCAGTAGAACATCCCGTTTTTTTCAAGGGCTATCTGTGACCGGTGGCGGACCAGGAAGCAGGAGGCGCAGGTGAACTCGTCCGCCTGGGCGGGCATCACCCGCACCAGCAGCTCCTCGCTGGAAAGGTCCGCGCCGGGCAGCTCAAAACCTTCGGCCGCTTCTGTTTCGTCTTCGTCAACAACCGCCGACCCGGGGTCGGTCCGCCGGGTCTTCAGCTCTTCGATGGACTCCTCGCCGGCGTCTTCTTCCGTCTTGCGCGGGGCGTCATAATCCGTCGCCATAATGTCTTTTCTCACCGTCCGGTTGAGTGGTGTTTCGCCGTTGTCCGAGTCCGCGCAGGACCGGCTGTGCGGACCCGTCTGGAGTGACTCGGAGATATCAACGCCACGGATACCTGTTTTGTGCCCGTCGTGCAGAGATTTTTACCTAACCCGGATCAAAAAGCGAACCGGGCGCCGGGCCGATCCCCGACGGCGTGTTCTAAGGGGGCTCGCCGGAGCAGCTGAAACGCGCCACACCCGCGCAAAGCTTAGGTTTTCGCCGTCGGGGATGGCATTGTTTCAAGAAGGAATTGCTATCGGGTGGAGGATTTTTTGATGCAGGATCTACGGCTGGTGGGTGTCCATGAAGGTGGCGAACATCTGCTGTTAAGCGGCAAGGGCGGGGAAACCTTCCGCCTTCGGATCGACGAAGCCCTCCGGGTGGCTGCGTCGCGTCCCGCGCACCGCTCCGCTCCGCAGGCCGACACATCCTCCGGATCAGGCCCGGGCATGACCCCGCGGGACATCCAGTCCCGGATCCGCTCCGGTGCCAGCGCCGAAGAGGTTGCCGAGCTGTCCGGCCTCGACCTGGCGCATATCCGCCGCTACGAAGGCCCCGTCCTTGCCGAACGGGAATATGTTGCCCGGCAGGCGCAGGCCGTTGAGGTAGCCGCACCCATGTCCGCCACCCATGACGGATACCGCAGCGCCTTCGGAGAGAACCCGGTCAACCTGGGCGATATGGTCCGCCACCGCCTGCGGGCCTTCGGCGTTGATCCCGATTCCGCCCAGTGGGATGCCTGGCGGCGTCCGGACGGCAGCTGGGACGTTGTGGCCCGCTTCGAACTGACCGAAAAATCACGGGTGGCCGTCGGTGAGGAGCCACCCGCCCGGTGGATCTTCAGCCCGCTGCGCAAGAGCGTGACCAACACCAACCGCTGGGCCCAGGTCCTGAGTGAACTGGAACCGCTGGACACACCCGTGCCCACCCGGCGCCTGGCCGCCGTTGCGGACCGCGTCTTCGATTTCGAGGCCGAAAGCGGTCCGGAGGAACCCTCCGATGACACCGACAGCATCCTCGAGGTCCTGCGCACCCGGCGCGGGCAGCGGCTGGGCAGCGACGAAGACGGTGATGACGCCCTGGCGGCACTGCTGGCCAAGGGCAGCGTGCCGGCCGCCCATCCCCGCGACGGACGCGCCGATGCAGAGGAAGAGGAAGACAACGGACGCCGCCCGCGGACCGGCCGGCTGACGCTGGCGCCGTCGATTGATACAGCGGACACCGAAGACCCTGTTGACCCCGTCAACCTTCCCGGTAGCGTGACCCAGACCCGGGAAATCAGCGTCCTGGCCCGGCCCTTCCGGCGCCGCAGCACCCGCGACGAAGCAACCCCCGACGCTGAAGCACAGGATGCCGCTGACCGCGGGACAGGCAAGGCCGACGCCGCCGAACCGGACACCGAGGTGCCGGAGGAGACCACCGCAGAGCCTGCAGCGCGGAAGAACGCCGGCCGGGACTTCCCCTGGGACCGTCTGCCCAACGGCGGCCGCGGCCAGCGCCCCGAGGAGCCGGAGGCCACCAAGGCCGACGGCAAGACGGACGGCACGCAGGAACGCCGCGCCATCAAGCCCAAGCGGTCCTCGGTTCCGTCCTGGGACGAGATTGTCTTCGGCACCAAGGGCGACTGACCCGCCTTGCCACCTCGAAGGCCGCCGGACCAAGTCCGGCGGCCTTCGAGTTTTAAGCCGGGTGTCAGGTCCTGCACCCGCCGGAATCCTCAGCCGCGCCGGTGCCGCCCGGTCCGCAGTTCCACGGAGCAGACCTCGGTGGGTGCCGGGCTTTCGGATTCCTCCAGGGCCGCCGCCTGCTGCGCGGTTACCCGCCGCATGTAATGCCGGCGGCAGAGGGTCTCGTATCCCACGGCCGGTTCCGGAGCGGCGGCGGCGTGCTCTCCGCCCGTGCTGCCGTGGCTGACGCCCGGCAGGTCATCAGCTTCGAACAGCGGCATGTCGTCATACAGCGGGGCGTCCCTGGCGGCTTCGCCGGTGCCGGATGCGGCAGCCGTTGCTGCGGTGCGTGACTCGACGTCGCCGACCACCACCTGGTCGCCCTCCGTGACCATAACGCCGTCGACGGTACGGGCGTTGTGCGTTGCCCGCCGCCCGCACCAGCACAGGGCACGCACCTGCAGGACCTCTATCCGGTCCGCCAGCTCCACCAGCCGGGCGGATCCCGGGAAGAGGCGGGTGCGGAAGTCGGAGGTGATTCCGAAGGCGAACACGTCGATGTCCATTTCATCAACGATGTAGGCCAGCTGTTCCACCTGGCCGGCGCTGTAGAATTGCGCCTCGTCGCAAATGAGGTAGTCCACGTTGTGGCCGGCCTCCCGGCAGCGCAGCACTTCCTCCCAGAAGTCCGTGGCGTCGCGTACTTCCACTGCAGGGGTCTGCAGTCCGAGCCGGCTGGAGATCATTGACTCCCCCGCCCGGTCATTGCGGCTGAACAGGATGCCGCCGCGCCCGCGGGCGCTGTGGTTGTAGTCCATCTGGAGCGCAAGCGTCGACTTGCCGCAGTCCATGGTGCCCGAGAAAAAGACCAGTTCTGCCATGACTACTTTCCGCCGCGGGCCCGCTGGGCTCCGGCGTGTTTGCGGGTGGATGTTTCGGGGGCTGCCAGGACCAGGAGCGGCACTTCGCATTCGGCCTTGGTCAGTGATCCGTGCTGGCCGTTCACTTCCAGGGCGGAGGCGGCAACGCGGCGGGTGTCGTACAGGGCGATCGGTTCTCTGGCGGCCACCATCAGGTCACCGATGCGCGGCAGCACTGCCGGGTCCACCTCGGGGCCGAAGTAACCGGCCCGGACCGCCTCGTCGCGGGTAAAGATCCAGGCGCGGCTGCCGTACGCTGCCTGCCAGGCCGCCTTCAGGCGTTCCAGTGCCCCGGTCCCGGCATCAGGTTCCAGGTACAGGTGCACCATGCGCGGCTCCCCCGCCGTATGCCGGACCCCGTTGACCAGTTCCGGCTCGGAGCTGAAATCGAAACGCTGGGACACCGGTACGTCCACCATGCCGTGGTCCGCCGTCAGCACCACCAGGGTCCCGGCCGGCACCCGCGCCACCAGGCGCTTCAAGGCACTGTCCAGCTCCTCAAGCTGGTTACCCCATTCCGGAGAGGCGGCACCGTAACGGTGCCCCGCCTTGTCCAGTTCGTTCCAGTAGAGGTACATCAGCATCCGGTCGGCACCGGCCAGGGCGTCAGCTGCTGCAGAAACCCGCGCATGCACCCCGGAGGCAGGAAGGAACTCCCCGCCCCGCAATGCCGCCCGGGTCAGCGCCGAATCGGCGAAGCGCGGCAGGCTGACCGTCGCCACGGAAACATGTTCGGCAGCCTTCTCCAATACCGTGGGATAGGGCTGCCACTGCAGCGGATCCACGCCGGCATCCCAGGAGCCGAGCATGTTCACCACTTTGTCCTGACCCGGGTCCAGGACGTCGTAGCCGACCAGTCCGTGGCGGCCCGGCGGCAGCCCGGTGCCAAGCGATGCCAGCGAGGCCACGGTGGTGGTGGGGAACGACGCACTCAGGGTGCGCGCCGAGGGCAGGAAACCCTTGAGGAACGGGGCATGGCCGCCGCGCTTCTTCAGCAGGGACATCCCCAGTCCGTCCACCATCACCACGCATACACGGCGTGCCTCGGGCAGGTTCAACAGGTTGTCGTAGCCGGGCACACCCAGCACGGCGGCAGCGCTGGACAGCACATCCGCCACGGAACGGGTTCCGTAGGCCGGGGCTGCAGGCAGGGATTCGGGCACAGCGGGAACAGACACCACGAACTTACCGCTGCGGATGGGCGCGGTTGAAACGCCCGCCGATGCCGGGGATGCGCTGGCGCGGGTCGCCGCCGTCGAACGCCCGCGGTGCGGCGGTGGTGTCGGTGTTCACCTTGCGCAGGGCCCGGGCGAAGGCCTTGGCGTTCTGCACCGCCTGGGCGCCGTCCGCTTCGGAACTGACGCGCAGCACAATGTCCTCCTGCGCAATGGTGCCCGTGTAGCCGTGGTCGGCCTCGCACTGCGGGTCGGCGCAGCCTGCCGGACCCATGTCCAGCCGCTGCCCGCCGGACCAGGCGATGGCCAGGGTCATTTCCCGGACCGGATCGGAGGGCTTGTAGTTCTGCGGCTGGGCGTACATGTACCCCAGCACGACGGAGCGGATCTGGGTCACCGGAACGGATTCGGTGGAAACCTGCGCCATCATCTGCTCGCCGGCCTCGTCCAGCTGCTGGTCATCCACGTGGGTGATCACCAGCATGTCCTCGGTCAACACCAGGACGGTGATGTGGCGGTGCACCTCGGTACGTTCGAAGTGGGTTTCCAGGTGGATGAGGTGGGACAGCGGTTCGCGCCCGTCCAGGGCATCGTGGACCACATCGGCCAGAAGCGTGGGGTAGAACCCTGCCCGTTCCATGGAGGCGTCAAGGCTGCGGCGTTCAGCGGAAAGTAACGGCGACATGCTTCCAGTTTCCCCCAGATCGCCCCCCAGTGCCTAAATGGCGCGCGGGCAGTGGAAAAGATCAGTCCCGCATGGCCCGCCGGGCGCTGTCCGTGCGCCGCTGCGGGTTGCCCAGCCGGATGTCGGCGCTGAGCACCGTCACGCCGTCGGCCGAGACCAGGACCGGATTGATCTCGATCAGCGCAATCTGCGGATGTTCATCCTTCAAAACCGCCAGCCGGGCAATCAGGTCCTCCAGCGCCGCCACGTCGGCTGCGGGCAGGCCCTGGTAGCCGAACAGCTTCACCGAGGCCCGCGGGGTGCGCACCAGCTCCGCTATGTCGCGGTCCGTCAGCGGCGGCACACCGTGCGCCCAGTCATCGAGCAGGCTGGTGGCATCACCGGCCAGGCCGAAGGAGAGCACCGGGCCCAACAGAGGGTCCTCGATGGCGCGGATGCGGCAGCCCTGCCCGCTGGGAGCCATGCTCTGGACTTCCATCTCGAACTCGCCGTAAGGCCTCAGCGCCTCGCGCATCTGTTCGATGTTCGCGGCCAGGGCCTCCGGCCCCGAGATATTCAGGCGCACTCCCCCCAGATCCAGCCGGTGCCGCAGGTGACCTTCGCGGGTCTTGACCGCCACGGGCCAGCCGAGCTGTCCGGCGGCTTCCACCGCTTCCTCCGCGGTGGAGAAGCTGACCGCGGGCAGCAGCGCCACGCCGTAGAACTCCAGCAGCCGGGCTGTCTGGGCCGGATCCAGCCGGGTGAGGCGGTCTCCCACCACCTGGTCCATCAGGGAGGCGATGAAGGCGGCCGCGCCTTCGGTGTCCACTCCGGCCGGCTCCACGAAGCTGCCGTGGTCACGGTTGGCCCACTCGGTGTAACGCACCAGCGACGCCAGCGCGCTGACGGCAGCGCCTGGGCTGCTGAAGCACGGCAGCCCGTTCCCCGGCGCGTCGTCGCCCGAGGCCAGGAGGCCTTCCACATGGGCCCGCGGGTCGACAATGCCGGTAAAGGCGGCCACCAGGGGCTTCCCGGTCTCCTGCACACACTCGGCAAGGGCGGCGGCGATGGCGTCGGTGGTGAGTCCCGGTGCGGGGAGGATGGCGACGACGCCGGCGTCCACCGCGTCATCCGAAAGCGCCTCGATGACGGTGCGCCGCAGCTGCGGCAGCGCTACGCTCATGCCGGTATCCAGTGCCAGTTCGGTTTCCAGCCGGGTGATCTCCAGGTCAAGGCCGGTGCAGGCGTCGGCCAGCACCCGGCCCAGCGCCACGGAGTTGCTGAAGACCGCTACCTTGCGGCCGCCGGGCAGCGGCTGGCTGACGGCGATCTGTGCCACGTCGATCAACTGTTCGTTGGTGGACACCCGGATGACGCCGGACTGGCGCAGCATCGCGTCCAGCGCCCCGGGCGGTGCCTGGGTGGTGCGCACCGCATGTCCGGGCGGAAGCTGCAGCCCGGTGACATCGGATTTGGCCACGATCACGGGCTTGGTGCGGGCCAGCCGGCGGGCGAGCCGGGAGAACTTGCGCGGGTTGCCCACCGACTCCAGGTACATCGCCACCACCTTGGTGTCGGCGTCGTCTTCCCAGTACTGCATGGCGTCGTTGCCGGAAACGTCGGCACGGTTGCCGGCGGAGATGGTGGAAGACAGTCCCAGGGCCCGGCGCTGGGCCGTGGCGTAAAGCAGCACGCCGATGGCCGCGGACTGGCTGAACAGTCCCAGCCCGCCGCGCTTGGGCAGGGACGGGGCCATGGAGGCGTTCAGTGACACCTCGGGCCGGGTGTTGATCAGCCCCAGCGATGCCGGTCCCACCACCCGCATGCCGTGCGCCCGGGCGCGGCGGACCAGGGCGCGCTGCCGGGCGAGGCCTTCGGGACCCTTGGGCCCGAAACCGGCGGTCACCACCAGCAGGGCCTTGACCCCGGCCGCCGCACACTCATCGGCCACGTCCAGGACCTGGTCATAGGGCACGGCGATCACGGCCAGCTGCACCGTTTCGGGAACATCCGCAATCCGGCTGTAGGAAATCATCCCGGCCAGTTCGAACGCTTCCGGGTTGATGGCGTACACGGAGCCCTTGAAGCCGCCCTCGATGATGTGCTCGAGCAGCTGGTAGCCCACCGAACCCCATTCACGGCTGGCGCCGATCACCGCGATGGACGACGGCGAGAGCAGGTCCGCAACACTGCGCGCCTCGGCGCGGTGCTCGCGGGCTTCCATCACCGCCAGCGATTTCTCCGTGGGGTCGATGTTGAAGTCGAGGGCGATGACGCCGTCGTCAAAATGCCGGCGCACCTCATAGCCGGCATCGGCGAAGACGCCGATCATCTTCCGGTTCTCCGGCAGCACTTCGGCGGAGAACCGGCGGATGCCGTTTTCCCGCGCGGCAGCGGCAAGGTGTTCCAGCAGAATGGAGCCCAGGCCGCGGCCCTGGTGCCCGTCGGCAATGTTGAATGCCACTTCGGCCTCGGTGGGGTCGTCCAGCCGGTCGTAGCGGCCGATCCCGATGATTTCGTCACCGATGGTGATGACGAAGGCCACCCGGTTGCGGTAGTCCACGTTGGTGAACCGCTCCAGCTCCTTGTTGGTGAGCTTGGCCTTGTAGGTGAAGAACCTAAGATAGATGGAGCTTTGCGACTGCCGCATGTGGAACGCCTGCAGGGCGTCTGCGTCTGCGGGGGAAACCGGGCGCAGATGGCCCGTGCCGCCGTCCCGCAACACGACGTCGGCTTCCCAATATTCGGGGTAATGTCCCTGCTCGACCATAGACTCAGAGTAGTGGGGATTCTTCCGCAGAGTCATCAGACCGCTCCGCACCACCGGAACCGGCCTCAAAACCGGCACCGAAACCCGGGCGGGACACGGCGGGAAAATCCGCGCGTTCCAGACCGCCTACTCCAACCTCCTACCACTGCAAGGATCCGACAACAGCATGGCCCGGCGCCAACCCGTCTCCAAGTCCGCACCCGGCGAAGTGATCGCCGAGAACATCATCGACATTGATGTCACCACCGAGATGGAAGGCTCGTTCCTCGAGTACGCCTACTCGGTCATTTATTCGCGCGCCCTCCCCGATGCGCGTGACGGACTGAAACCCGTCCAGCGGCGCATCCTGTACATGATGTCGGACATGGGGCTGCGGCCGGACCGGGGGCATGTGAAGTCCGCCCGCGTGGTGGGCGAAGTCATGGGCAAGCTGCACCCGCACGGTGACACGGCCATCTACGACGCGATGGTGCGCATGGCCCAGGACTGGGCGCTGCGCCTGCCGCTGATCGACGGGCACGGCAACTTCGGTTCGCTGGATGACGGCCCCGCCGCCGCCCGGTACACCGAGGCCCGGCTGGCGGCCCCGGCACTGACCATGACGGACCACCTGGACGAAGACGTGGTGGACTTCGTCCCGAACTATGACAACCAGCTGGAGCAGCCCGAGGTGCTGCCCGCCGCCTTCCCGAACCTTTTGGTCAACGGCGCCACCGGCATCGCCGTCGGCATGGCCACCAACATGGCCCCGCACAACCTCGGCGAGGTCATTGCCGCCACCCAGCACCTCATCGCCCACCCCGACGCCGGGCTGGAGGAGCTGATGCGCTTCATCCCCGGCCCCGACCTCCCCACCGGCGGACGGATTGTCGGCCTGGACGGCATCCGCGACGCCTACGCCTCCGGCCGCGGCTCGTTCAAGACCCGCGCCAAGGTGGAGGTGGAACAGCTGACCGCGCGCCGCACCGGCCTGGTCGTGACCGAGCTGCCGTACATGGTCGGCCCGGAAAAGGTCATCGAAAAAATCAAGGACGCTGTGACGTCCAAGAAACTGCAGGGCATTTCCGACATTGTGGACCTGACCGACCGCAGCCACGGGCTGCGGCTGGTCATTGAACTGAAGAACGGCTTCAATCCCAACGCGGTGCTGGCGCAGCTGTACAAGTTCACGCCCATGGAGGATTCCTTCGGCATCAACAATGTCACCCTGGTGGACGGCCAGCCGCGCACCCTGGGCCTGGTGGAACTGCTTCAGGTGTACGTGGCCCACCGCATCGGCGTGGTCCGCCGGCGCACCGCCTACCGTCTGGGCCGGAAGAAGGACCGGCTGCACCTGGTCGAAGGCCTGCTGATCGCCATTGTGGACATTGACGAGGTCATCCAGATCATCCGCTCCTCGGACGAGACCGCCCAGGCCCGGACCCGGCTGATGGCCGTTTACGACCTGACCGAGATCCAGGCCAACCACATCCTGGAACTGCGGCTGCGCCAGCTGACCAAATACTCGCGCATCGAGCTCGAGAAGGAACAGGACGAGTTGCGCAAGGCCATCGCGGAACTCGAGGCAATCCTGGGTTCGGAGCAGCTACTGCGTGCGCTGGTGTCCGATGAGCTGGGCGAAGTTGCCGCCAAGTACGCCACGCCGCGCCGGACGGTGCTGCTGGAGTCGGAGGCTGCCTCCCCGCTGAAGGGTGCCGCCGTGGCCGCGGCCGCCGGTGCCACCGGCAAGGGCGCCAAGGCCGTGCTGCCGCTGGAAATCCCGGACGACCCGTGCTGGGCCATCCTCTCCGCCTCCGGCCAGGTGGCACGGACGTCGGACCAGGAACCGCTGGCCGAAAGCGGCCAGCGGGTGCGCCACGACGTCTTCCGGTCGGTAGTGAAAACCACAGCCCGCGGCGAGATCGGCGCCCTGACCTCCAGCGGCCGGATGATCCGCGTGCAGGTCCTGGACCTCCCGGCCCTGCCCTCCACGGCCGGCCTGCCCAACCTGGCCGGCGGTGTGCCGGTCAAGGAGTTCATGACCCTGGGCAAGGGCGAAAAGCTCATCGGCCTGGTGCCCCTGAACGAAGTGGTGGCACTGGGTACCCGCAACGGCGTGGTCAAGCGGGTGAACCCCGACTACCCGTTGAACCGGGATGATTGGGAGGCCATTACGCTCAAGCCCAAGGACGAAGTAGTGGGCGCCGCAGTGGCCGCCAACGAGACTGATGAGCTGGTGTTCATCACCCGGTCCGCACAGCTGCTGCACTTCCCCGCGTCCGCCGTCCGGGCCCAGGGCCGTACGGCCGGCGGTGTTGCCGGCATCAAGCTGGCCGCCGACGACGCCGTGGTCTTCTTCGGCGCGGTGGCCGGTGAGGATCCCGACGCCGTCGTGGTCACCGTGTCCACGGCGGCCGAAACACTGCCGGGGACACCGGGCGGTTCGGTCAAGGTGACGCCGTTTGCCGAGTATCCGGCCAAGGGACGGGCTACGGCCGGTGTCCGGGCACACCGGTTCCTGAAGGGCGAGGACAGCCTCGCGGTGGCCTGGGCCGGTCACGGTCCGGCGAAGGCTTCCGCCGCCAACGGAGTGGCCCGGGCACTGCCCACCGAACATGGACGCCGCGACGGGTCCGGCGTCCCGCTGGCCAATGCCGTGGACGCCATCGGCCCCAGCCAGGGCTGAAACGCGGCTTAACGCAAACAGCGGGCGGACCTTCTGAGGTCCGCCCGCTGTCTTTTCAGCGGTTACTTACCGAAACCGCGCAACCGCAGCGAGTTGCCCACCACCAGCACCGAACTGGCTGCCATGGCGGCGCCGGCGATCATCGGGTTCAGCAGCCCGAAGGCTGCCACCGGGATCCCCACGGCGTTGTAGAAGAACGCCCAGAACAGGTTGGTCTTGATGGTGCGCAGCGTCCGGCGGGACAGTTCGATGGCGGTGGCCACCTGCCCGAGGTCGCTGCCCATCACGGTCAGGTCAGCGGCTTCCATGGCGACGTCGGTGCCCGAGCCCATGGCGATGCCCAGGTCCGCCTGGGCCAGCGCGGCGGCGTCGTTCACTCCGTCGCCGGCCATGGCCACCGTGCGGCCCTCCGCCTGGAAGCGCCGGATGGCGTCAACCTTGCCTTCCGGACGGACGTCGGCCAGCACGTCCTCCGCGGGGATCCCGACGGCGGCAGCCACCTGCGCGGCCACCACGGCGTTGTCGCCGGTCAACAGCACCGGGCGCAGGCCCAGACTGCGGAACCGTGCAATGGCGGCTGCCGACCCGTCCTTGAGCGTGTCCTGCAGGGAGATGATGCCCGCAGCCACTCCATCCACTGCGACCAGGACCGCCGTCGCCCCGGCCTCCTGCTCGGAGCGGAGTGCTGCGTAGGCACCGTCGGCGAGGTCGATGCCGTTCTCATCGAGCCAGGCCGGCCGGCCCGCGACAACCCGGCGTCCGTCCACGGTGCCGCGGACTCCTCCGCCGGGAGCGGAATCGAAGTCTTCCACAGCCACGGTGCCCGGTCCGGAGTGTGCCGAGGCGGCGATGGCACGGGCAATGGGATGCTCGCCGGCGTCCTCCACTGAGCCGGCAAGGCGGAGCAGCCCGTCTTCGTCCAGGTCCGCCGGTGCGCTGTCCAGGAGGCGGACCCGGGCCACGGACAGCCTGCCCGTGGTGATGGTTCCGGTCTTGTCCAGCACAATGGTGTCCACAGTGCGGGTATCCTCCAGCACCTGGGGGCCCTTGATCAGGATTCCCAGCTGCGCGCCGCGTCCCGTTCCGGTCAGCAGCCCGACCGGCGTGGCCAGCCCGAGCGCACAGGGGCAGGCAATCACCAGCACGGCCACGGCGGCTACGAACGCCGCCTGGAGGTCACCGGTGAACAGCAGCCAAAGCACAAAGGTCAGGACCGCGATGCCCAGGACCACCGGCACGAAGACCGCGCTGATCCGGTCCGCGAGCCGGGCAATGGGCGCCTTGCCGGACTGTGCATCGCTGACCAGGCGGCCCATCTGGGCCAGGGTGGTTTCGCTGCCCACCCGCGTGGCGCGGACCAGCAGCCGTCCGGAGGTATTGATCGTGGCACCGGTGACCTTGCTGTCCACGTCCACTTCCACGGGCAGGGATTCGCCGGTGATCAGGGATGCATCCACGGCCGAGCGGCCGTCGACCACCACGCCGTCCGCCGGGATCTTTTCCCCGGGACGGACAACGGCCACGTCGCCCACGGCCAGCTGGTCCGCCGGGATGCGGGCTTCCCGTCCGTCGCGCAGCACGGTGGCTTCCTTGGCGCCCAGGTTCAGCAGGGACTTCAGCGCGTCCGAGGCCTTGGTCTTGGCGTTGGCCTCAAGGTAACGGCCCAGCAGCAGGAACGTCACCACTACGGAGGCCACCTCGAAGTACAGGTGCGGATCCGAACCCATTCCGGGGTCGGCGGTCAGGGCAGGGTCGGCCACCAGCTCGCCGACCGAAAACAGGTACGACGCCGCGACGCCGATGGACACCAGCGTGTCCATGGTCGAGGCAAGGTGCCGCGCATTGATCGCGGCGGCGCGGTGGAAGGGCCAGGCGGACCAGGTGACCACCGGCAGCGCCAACAGGGCAGCCACCCATCCCCAATGGGGAAAGGCCAGGGCGGGAACCATGGAAATCAGCAGGATGGGGACGCTCAGCACAGCGGCCAGGATCAGGCGCGGCCGCAGGACCGCGGCGCTGCCGCCGTGGGACATGTGGTCCCCGCCGTGGGCATGGTCTTCGGCGGGGCCCGCATGGTCGGCGGGGCCCGCATGGTCTGCGTGGGCGGCATGCACGGTGGAGGCGGCATGCTCACGCCGGCCGGTGTCCGGGTCCGCGCCGTGCGCCATATGGCTCCCGCCGGGACTATCCGCGGCGGCACCGGACGACGTCTGCACACCCGCGTGCCCTCCCCGATCATGGCCGGATCCTTCCACCGCTGCGGGCGGGACTGGGCGGGACGGGGCGTTCTTCAGCCGTGCCTTGTAACCGGCCGAGTTCACGGCATCAAGGATCTGCTGGTCCGTCACCGAGGCCGGAGCGGTGACCCGCGCGCTCTCCAGCGGCAGGTTGACTGAGGCTTCGACGCCGTCGATCCTGCCCAGCTTCCGTTCCACCCGAGCGACGCAGGACGCGCACGTCATGCCCTGGATCTCGAGCTCAACGGCCCTGGCGTTGTTGTTCACCAATTCCCGGGTCTCCATGGTTCTTCCCTTCTGTTGCGTGCTGCCGGCAAGGGCGGCAGCTGCTACGCCTCGGTGTCCACTACCAGGTAGCCGGCCTCAGCTACGGCTTCGCTTAGTTCAGCCGGAGCAACAGCCCGGCTTGAGGTCACCGTGGCTGCGGAAATTCCGCCGGCGTTGAGGTCCACCTGGACGTCGTCGACGCCGTTGATGGCCTTGAGTTCCTCCGTCACGGAGGCAACGCAGTGGCCGCAGGTCATGCCGGAAATGTTCAGTGTGGTGGTTTCCATAGCCTTCTCTTTCTGTGACGTCTTTTGATGCGGAAATCTTTGGTGCGGAAGTCGTGGTGCGGGTCAGCGGAGCAGCCGGCCGATTGCGTCGGCGGCTTCCTGGACCTTTGCCTGGACCAGCTCCGGGTTGCCGGTACGTTCCGCCTCGCGTGCGGCTCCCACCACACAGTGCGACATGTGGTCGGAGACCAGCCCCAGGCTGAGCGAGTGGAGGGCTTTGTTGATGGCCGCCACCTGCGTCAGGATGTCGATGCAGTATTTGTCTTCCTCCACCATCCGGGCGATGCCGCGGACCTGCCCCTCAACCCGCCGCAGCCGGCGAAGGTACGCCTCCTTGTCCGAGGCATATCCGTACGGTCCGGTGTGGTCACCGGCTTCTTCCATTCCGGCAGGCGCGGGGATAACGCCCTCCTCGGTTCCCGGTACTGCTGCACTCATAACCTGCTCCCTTCCTCGGCTACGCCTACGTTATACCCCCATGGGGTATGCGCACAAGTACCCCCCAGGGGTATTTTGTAAACCGGTTCGGCACGTCCAGTAAGGTGGGGATGTGGCACCACACAGCGAACTATCAACGGCTACCCAGGACTACTTGAAGGTCATCTGGACCGCTCAGGAATGGACGGATGAGCCCCTGACCGTGTCGGCACTGTCCGTGCACATGGGCTTCTCGCCGTCGTCCGTTTCCGAGGCCGTGAAGAAACTGACCAACCAGGGCCTGCTGACGCACGCCCGGTACGGCTCCATTGCGCTGACACCCGACGGCGAGAAGGCCGCGGTGGGGATGGTACGCAGGCACCGGCTGATCGAGACCTTCCTGGTGGAATACCTGGGGTACCGGTGGGACGAGGTCCATGACGAGGCCGAGCATCTGGAACATGCGGTCTCCGACAAGATGGTTGATGCCCTCGCTGCCCGCCTCGGCAATCCCGTCCGGGACCCGCACGGAGACCCCATCCCGGCCTCGGACGGGCGTTTCCCGGTTCTCGACGCCCTGCGGCTGAGCCGCTGCGAGCCGGGGACGCAGGGCATAGTGGCACGGGTGTCGGACAATGAACCGGAGCTGCTGCGCTATATCGCCGGACTCGGCCTTCACCTGGACACCGTGTTGTCCGTGGTCCGGCGCCAGCCCTACGCGGGGACCCTCACCATTGAAGCCTGCGGCCGGACCATGGACCTGGGCCTGCCCGCGGCGGAAGCCATCTGGATCCTCCAGACGCCGGCCGGCGATCCGGGCGGGGTCCCGGACGGCGAAGCAGGCGGTGGGCCAAAACCGGCGGGCACCGCAGGGGGAACCGGGAGCTAGAGCACCGTTTTGTCGAAGACCACTTCGCGGTGCGTGGGGCGGTAGCCGAGGCTTTCGTAAAGATCCAACGCCCCGGACGGGTTCCTGGTGTCCACCCCCAGGCCGGCATTGTCCATGCCGTCCTCCCGGAAGCGGCGCATGGCTTCCCGCAGCATGGCCGGGGCCAGTCCGCGTCCGCGCCAGGCCCGCCGCACCCCGAGGAGCATGGTGTAGCCCTCCGTGTAGCCGTGGATGTCCTTGCTCTCGGGGTCGTAGCTGGCCAGCTGGTAGGCCGCCACCTCCCCCGAGCCGGTGTCCAGCACGGCAAAGCTCCAGTCGCGGCGGAATTCGGGGTGGCCGACGGTAAACCCCCAGCGCTCCTTGTTGCGCGGCTCACTGCCCCAGTGGTCCTTAAAGGCTTCATTGTGTGCCTGGCGGATGGCCTCGGAATTCCCGGCACTGAAGGTCCGGAACTCCATGCCTTCGGGAAGCTGCGCGTCCGGCAGTTCGCCGTCCAGCGGCCGCGTCATTTCCGTAAAGTACCGCACCACGTCGGCCCCCGCGGACTGCAGCAGGGCCACGTGGGAGGCGTTCGCTTCCTCGGCGTACGTGCGCAGCACGCCGTGCCTGCGGTGCTCGCTGAGCAGCCGCTGCCGCAGGCGCGCTTCCTGCCAGCGGAAGACGGCGGAGCCGATCCCGCGGCGCCGCCACTGCGGATCCACCCCGCCGAACCCGGACCCGGTCTCGGATCCGGGATTCAGGGCAATGCGTCCGTAGGCGCGGGCCATGCCTTCCTTGTCCAGGCCGATCAGCGTATCCAGGGCCGGATCCCCGGAGCTGGTTTCCAGCGCCTGCTCCAGGTCCCTGCGGTGCTCCACCCAGGCAGGCTTGTCCGTCTCGGCCATCCGGCGCACCAGCGCGTACCAGGCGTCGACGTCGTCGGCCGCAATGGACCTCCAGCGGAGGCCGGTTTCCGGCCCGGGAACTACGGGAAGGGAGGGCGTCTGCATGCATCCACCCTAGGGCAGAAGCACCGCCCCCGCACCCAATGTGACCTCGCGGCCGCACCAGGCGGCGTCGGCGGGGTTGTGGGTCACCACCACTACAGCCTTGCCACGCAGGGCGCGTTTGAGGTCCGCCATCAGCTGCTCCCCTGCCTCGGCATCCAGGTGAGCCGTGGGTTCGTCCAGGAGCACGACGTCGGCTGCCGCGAGCAGCGCACGTGCCACGGCAAGGCGCTGGCGCTGCCCGCCGGAGAGGAAGTGTCCGCCGGCGCCGATCGGGGTATCCAGCCCGTCCGGCAACGTCGCGAACAGCGGGCCGAGATCCACCGCATGCAGGGCGTCCAGCAGCTCGGTTTCCGTCGGCGCATGGGATCGGTCCCGGGCCAGCAGCAGGTTCCCGCGCAGGGTCGAGTCGAACAGGTGGGCCTCCTGCGGGCACCAGGCCATGCGCCGGGCGGCCGGCGGCAGTGACTGTGCCGGGGAGCCGTTGATCCGGTAGGTTCCCGCCTGCGGTGTAAGGAAGCCCAGCAGGACACCCAGCAGCGTGGATTTGCCGCTGCCGGAGGGGCCCGTGACGGCTACCCACTCCCCCGCGGAAACTTCCAGGTTCACGCCGTCCAGCACATCCCGGGCGGCGTCCGGGTAGTGGTAACGGATGCCGCTCAGCTGCAGGGTCTCCACCTTGCCGAACCGGGCCCGCGCAGCGGACTCCTCCGCGGACGCATCCTCTTCAACGTCGTCGGTACCCAGATCGGGGAGCACCTTGTCCCCCAGCGTCCGCCAGGCGAAGAACTGCTGGATGGAGCCGTTGACGGCAACAAAGGGTTCGATCAGCGCCAGCTGGACCAGCACCACTACGGCCGCCACCGTTGCGGGAGCCTCACGGGCGGCACTGACCATGTAGAGGGCGCTGAGTGAACAGGCCAGGGCCGTGAGCGCATTGGCAAGTCCCTGCGCCCAGGCGCTGCGGCGCACGGCCTTGGCTGCGGCGGCTTCGTAGCCTGCCTGCCGGGCCAGCACGGGCGCTGAGCTGGAGTTGGCTTCCAGGTCCCGGGCCGCGGATAGCAGCCGGGCCATGCCGGACATGGACCGTGCCTGCAGGTTGACCGTGGCGGCCCGCGCGGCCGAGTCGGCGAGCAGTGCCAGCAGCGGTGCCACCACCATGCCCACCAGGCACAGTGCCACCTGTATGGCGAGTCCCTCGGGGACCAGCAGCCAGGTCGTCAGGCAGGCACCGGCTGCGGTGAGCAGGCCGGTCAGTGGTGCGAAGACAACCCGCGGCGCAATATCGCGCAGTTCGTCAACGTCGCCGACCAGCCGTTCCAGCGCTCCGGAGCCGCGGGCCACGCGGCGCCATCCCTCGGGCCGCTGCAGCAGGCCGTTCCACAGCCTCACACGCAACGTGTTGGTGGCGCGGAAGACGGCATCGTGCAGCGAGAGCCGCTCCAGGTAGCGCAGCAGTGCCCGGCCGATGCCGAAGAAGCGTACGCCCACAATGGCCATCAGCAGATACAGGATGGGCGGCTGTTCGCTGGCGCGGACAATCAGCCAGGCGGACAGCGCCGTGAGCGTCACCGCGAACATGGTGGCGCCGGTTCCCAGGATCAGGGCCAGGACAAACTGTTTGCTCCAGGGCCGCAGCACCAGCAGGTTCTTCCACAGCGGCTGGTGGGCCTGGCGGGCGGATGCAGCCGCCGTGGCACCGGTGCCCGGGGCAGCCGGAGTGCCCTCCGGGGCGCGCTGCGCCGGGTCGGCTGCGGTCCCGGTTCCCGCGGCAGCAGGCAGCAGTGGGGCGGGCGCCGCACCGGTCGTTGCGCCGTGCGGGTCCACCGGGATCAGGAGGTCGGCAATGGCTGCGGTGTCGGCGTCGTGCGCCACGAGCAGTACCGTGGCCCGGCCCCGCAGCCCGGTCAGCGCACGTCGCACGGCGGCGGCGCTGCGGGAATCCAGGTGCGCCGTGGGTTCGTCGGCCAGCAGGACCCGCACCTCGGGCCGGGTCCAGATGCGGGCCAGCGCGCGGGCAACGGCCACGCGGCGCTGCTCGCCCGGACTGAGATCCGCCGTCGCGGCGTCCAGGAGATGCCCGGCGTCGATGCGCTCCAGTGCAGCGCGTGCGGTTTCGCGGGCCTCATCCGGGAGGCCGTCGGCGGGGACCGGCACGCCGGCGTACAGGGCAATCTCGGCGGCGACGGTGTCTTCCACGAGGACGGGATGCTGGGGTATCCAGGCCATGGCGGCGCGGTCCACGCCGTTCACGGATCCCGTAATCCGGGTATCCCCGCCGTCCCGGCGCAGTCCGGCCAGGGCTTCGAGCACCGAGGTTTTTCCGGTGCCGCTGGGCCCGGTGAGGGCCGCAATGGCCCCGGCGGGAACGGTGAAGCCAAGGTGCGCGACGGCGGCATGCGGCCGCCCCTCGTAGGCGATCGTCAGGTCCCGCACAGCAAGTGGCGCAGCGCCCCGTTCTGCGGAGGCAGCGTTGTCCGGCGCGGCCGGGGCCACCAGCGGACGGGACTCGGGCGCCTTCAGCACCGCGTTGGTGCGGTTCAGGGCTTCCAACCCGTCCTCGCTCGAGTGGTGGGCGGTGCCCAGGTCACGCAGCGGCTGGTAGCACTCGGGTGCCAGGATCAGCGCGAGCAGGCCCACTTCCAGCGGCATGCCGCCGTGGACCAGCCGCACGCCGATGAACACGGCCACCACCGCCACCGAGATAGTGGCAATGAGTTCCAGGGCCAGGGAAGACATAAACGCCACCCGCAGGGTCGCCAGGGTGGTGGTGCGGTAGCGGTCCGCCACGTCCCGCAGCGCGCGGGTCTGGGCCTTCGCCCGGCCCAGGCCCACCAGTACGGGCAGCCCCTTGGCCAGTTCCAGCATGTTGTCCGAGAGCCGGTTCAGGGCATCCACCGCAACCGCGGTCTTATCCTCGGTGTGCAGCCCGATCAGGATCATAAAGACCGGGATAAGCGGAACGGTGAGGACAATGACCACCGCACTGACCCAGTCCGCAGCGAGGATGCGCGCACCCACCAGCAGGGGCACGACGGCGCAGGTCACCAGCGCGGGCAGGTACTTGGAGTAGTAGTTGTCCAGCCCGTCCAGGCCGCGGGTGAGCAGCACACTCAGGGCGCCGCTGCCCATCCCCGGCACGGATCCGCCGTCGGCGAGCACACGGTCGGTGAGCTGGCTGCGCAGTTCGTCCTTGACCCCGGCCGCTGCACGCTGGGCCACTGTGTCCTGCCCCCAGACCGCAAGGGAACGCAGCACGGCACCGGCGGCGCCGAGGAACAGCATGCGGTTCCAGTCCGGGCCGTCCGCCGCCAGGCCGGCGATGCCGCCGGCCACGGCGTCGGCCAGCAGGACCAGTCCTGCGGCCTTGAGTGCGGCAAGGAATCCGAGGAGGTACAGCGCCCGGCGGCTGGTGGCGCTGACCGGAAGGACCGGCTTCACTGGGCGGTGAAGCTGTGGGGGGCAGGGATGGCCTCGGCGGTGACCCGCTTCCGGAAGACCCAGTAGGTCCAGCCCTGGTACAGCACCACCACCGGCAGGCCGAACAGGGCCACCCAGCTCATGACCTTCAGGGCGTACGGCGACGCGGAGGCGTTCTCCACCGTCAGGTTCCAGGCGGCATCCAGTGTGGAGGGCAGGACCACCGGGTACATGGAGGCGAAGATGGTGGCGGCACCGGCCACCAGGAAGACCCCGAGGCTGGCGAAGCTCTTGCCGTCACTGCCGCGGCGGGCGAAGAGCCAAGCCAGTACGGCGGCCACCACGGCGATTACCAGCAGCGGCAGGGTGGCGGTCTTGGCATTCATGAACTGGACAATGATGGCCCAGGCTGCCAGCGGGAGGATGCCGAGGGGCAGCCAGCGCAGCACCACCTTGCGGGAGCGCTCACGGATCTCGCCGTCGGTCTTAAGCATCAGGAACGCGCAGGCATGGACCAGGCAGAAGGCCACCACGGCCACGCCGCCGAGCACGGCGTACGGGGTGAACCAGGCGAAGGCGCCGCCAACGCGGTCGCCGTTCTCATTCAGGGGCAGGCCGGTGGTGGTCAGGCCCAGGGCCGCACCCACACCGAACGCGGCGACGAACGAGCCCAGGGCCAGCCCCCAGTCCCAGCGGTTGCGCCAGCTGTCGCTGTCATGCTTGCCGCGGTACTCGATGGATACGGCGCGGAAGATCAGCCCCAGCAGCACAAACACCAGCGGAATGTAGAGGGCCGAGAACAGCGAGGCGTACCACATCGGGAAGGCGGCGAAGGTCATGGCTCCGACCGTGATCAGCCAGACCTCGTTGCCGTCCCAGACGGGACCGATGGTGTTCAGCAGAACCCGCCGGTCCTTTTCGTTGCGGGCCATGAGCTTCATCAGCATGCCCACGCCCAGGTCGAAGCCCTCCAGGAACAGGTAGCCCACCCACAGGAAGGCGATCACGATAAACCAGAACAACGGTAGCGACATTACTTCAGAGCTCCAGGGGTGCCGGTAGCCGGCAAAGTCGGGGTGGATCCTGACAGCGGCCCGCAGGCCGCCGTCAGGATGGTCGCGGTGCGCCGGGCGCTAGTAGGCGAAGTCAAGGACGTCGCTCTTTGGCTTTCCGGCGCTGCCGTCGGGGTCGCCGCCGGCCGAGTCGAGGCCGCCGGTGCTGCCGTCGTCGCCGTGCAGCAGGTCCGGCATGGCGGCCGGTACGCCGCCGCGGACGAACTTGAACAGCAGCCGGACCTCGACGATCAGCAGGGCCAGGTACACCAGGGTGAAAGCGCTCACGGAGAAGATCAGCTCGGCCATGCTCACGCCGGGCGAGACTGCCGCCGCGGTGAACATAAAGACACCATCCACCCCGGTGGGGTTGGGCGCAACCACGAACGGCTGGCGGCCCATTTCGGTGAAGATCCACCCGGCGGAGTTGGCGCCGAAGGGAGCCAGGATGCCGAACACGGCCAGGCGCATCAGCCACTTGGACTCGGGGACCGTGCCCTTGCGGACCACCCAGAGGGCAATGGCAGCGGCGACGGCCGCGATGCCGCCGAACCCGATCATGATCCGGAAGCCCCAGTAGGTGACGGCGAAGTTCGGGGTGTAGTCGATCTCGGCACCGGCGTTGGTGCCGTACATTTCGTCGTCCGGCAGGTGCGTGCCGTAAGCGTCCTGGTACTGGTCCAGGAGGGTGTTCACGCCGCGGATCTCGGTGTCGAAGTCACCGTTGGCGAGGAAGGAGAGCATGCCCGGGATTTCGATGAGCGTGTCCACGTCTTCGCAGTTCACGGCCCCCGGGTCACCGATGGAGAGGACGGAGAAACCGGTGCCGTCATGGCAGGCGGCTTCTGCAGCAGCCATTTTCATGGGCTGCTGTTCGAACATCAGCTTGCCCTGCAGGTCACCGCTGACCGCGACGCCGGCAAAGGCCACCACGGCGACGGCGGCGCCGATGCGCAGGGAACGCAGCCAGACGGCATGGTCGGTCTTGTCACGGCCGATCTCGGGGCGCTCCCCCACCACGACGTAGCCCTTCGAATCGACGGTGTCGATCCCGTCCCGGCGCCGCTTCCACAGGTGGTACCAGGCAATGCCCAGCAGGAAGCCGCCGGCGACGGCGAAGGCGCCGAAAACGGTGTGCGGGAAGGCCACCAGCAGGGTGTTGTTGGTCAGGACGGCCCAGATGTCATTCATGACGGGACGGCCGTCCACCATTTCCACACCCACCGGATGCTGCATCCAGGAGTTGGCGGCCAGGATGAAGTAGGCCGAGAGCATTGAGGCGAGGGTGGTAATCCAGAGCGAGGCGAGGTGGATCTTCTTGGGCAGCCGTTTCCAGCCGAAGATCCACAGCCCCAGGAACACCGATTCGGTGAAGAAGGCCAGCAGCGACTCCAGCGCCAGGGGGGCGCCGAAAACGTCGCCGACGAAGCGGCTGTATTCACTCCAGGCCATGCCGAACTGGAATTCCTGCACCAGGCCCGTGGCCAGGCCCAGGATGAAGTTGATCAGGAAGAGCTTGCCCCAGAACTTCGTCATTCTGAGGTACTGCTCTTTACCGGTACGGACCCATGCGGTCTGCAGGACCGCCACAACGATGCCCAAACCGATAGTAAGCGGCACCATTAGGAAGTGATAGACGGTGGTGATGCCGAACTGCCACCGGGCGATATCCAGTGCTTCCACGCTATTTGTCCTTCAATAGAGCTACAACTTCTACAGGACGTAGAAGACTGACTTCTACAAAGCGTAGAACAACTTTGGCAAGATTTCTACGTGATGTAGAACCTAGGCCGGAAACGCGGTATATTAGTAAGTCCGGGCCAGCATGGCGGGCCCGCTGGTCTTACGCATAAAAGAAGGAAGCAGATGGCTACACTCGGTGAGCTTGAACGGGCAATGATGGACCTGCTATGGGAGTCCCCCGAGGCTGCCACTGCCAACGAGCTGCGTGAAAAGCTGGCACAGCGCGAGGATTCCGCCGACGGCAAGGGCCTGGCGGTAACCACCGTACTGACCGTGCTTTCGCGCCTGGAGAAAAAATCCCTGGTCCGGCGAGAGCGTGACATCCGGCCGCACCGCTACCGTGCAGTAACCACCCGGGCCGAGCACACCGCCGAGCTGATGCACGAGGCCCTGGGCACCGCCAATGACCGGGAAGCCGTGCTGGCCCGGTTTGTCGGCTCGGTCTCCGACACCGAGGCCGAAATGCTCCGCAGGCTGCTCGGCGCCTAGGTAGCGCACCCCTAGAGTGTTCTGGGCCTCCTACGCTCTGGCCGCCCTCGCAATTGTCCTGGCGTGGCCGGTTCCCATTCTCCTTTCGCGGGCAAAGTGGCCTGCGCGTTCCCCTTTCACTGCCATGGTCCTGTGGCAGGCCATCGCCCTGGCGGGCGGCCTGTCCATGATCGGCGCCATGCTCACCTGGGGCCTGGAACCGCTGGGAGACAACCTCCTGGACGGCCTGCACGGACTCTGGAGCATCCTGCTGGCCCATGCCCCGGCCAGTGACCTGGGCCTGGTCCATGTCTTCGCACTGAGCGCCGCCACACTGCTAAGTGTCCATCTGGTGTTTACCCTGCTGCTGACCTGGTACCGCATCCTGCGCGGCCGGCGCCGGCACCGGGACATGCTGAACCTGCTCAGTTCCCCTTCTGCCGACACGCCGGCCACCCTGGTGATCCAGCATCCGACGCCGGTGGCCTACTGCCTGCCCGGCGGCGCCCGGTCCGTCACGGTGCTCTCCGACGGCCTGCTGAACATGCTGTCCAAGGAGGAGCTCTCCGCCGTCCTGACGCACGAGCGGGCCCACCTGGCCCAGCACCACCACCTGCTGCTGTGGGCCTTTGCCGCCTGGCGCGCGGCACTGCCATGGCTGCCCACCTCGCTGATGGCGCAGCGCTCGGTGAATGAGCTGATCGAGATGCTGGCCGACGACGAGGCACTGCGAAAAGTGGACCGGCTGACGCTGGTGCGTTCCGTGGCCATTGTGGGGTCCGGCCGGACGGACCCGCCCGCTCCCCGCGCTGATGAGCCTTCGTCCGCACGTGCGTCAATCCCGGCCGCGGTCGGGCCCGGACTGGACTCCCCCGCCGCGCTGGGCGGTCCCGACCTCCTGGAGCCGCTCGGCACCGCCGGCCGGCTGAGCCGCCTGCTGACGCCGCAGCCGCCTCTGCCCCGATGGCAGCGGCTCTGTGTGCTCTGCCTGTCGGTACTGCTGCTGGCCGTCCCGACCACCCTGCTGATCGCGCCCGGACTGCTGGATTAGCAGAACTGGCCGATCAGGCGTCGATGCGGTCCCGGTCCAGCATCGCGGCGCCGGCGATAATGAAGTCCTTGCGCGGGGCTACGTCGCTGCCCATCAGCAGTTCGAAGGCCTGTTCCGCCGCAGCCGCCTCCGAGATCCGGACCCGGCGCAGCGTACGGTGCCGGGGATCCATGGTGGTCTCCGCCAGCTGGCCGGCGTCCATTTCGCCCAGACCCTTGTAGCGCTGGATGGGTTCCTTGTAGCGCTTGCCTTCCTTCTCCAGGCGGGCCAGCACCTGGTGCAGTTCCTTTTCGCTGTAGGTGTAGACCATCTCGTTGCTCTTGGAGCCTGCGTTGATGACCTCCACCCGGTGCAGTGGCGGTACAGCGGCGTAGACCCGTCCGGCTTCTACCAACGGACGCATGTAGCGGAAGAACAGGGTCAGCAGCAGGGTGCGGATGTGCGCACCGTCCACATCGGCGTCCGTCATGAAGATGACCTTGCCGTAGCGGGCCGCGTCCAGCTGGAAGCTGCGCCCCGACCCTGCGCCGACCACCTGGATCAGCGCCGCACACTCCGCGTTGGAGAGCATGTCCGCCACGGAAGCCTTCTGCACGTTCAGGATCTTGCCGCGGATGGGCAGCAGTGCCTGGTAGTCGGAGGACCGGGCAAGCTTGGCCGTGCCGAGGGCGCTGTCGCCCTCCACAATGAACAGCTCGGAGCGTTCCTGGTCATCAATCCGGCAGTCGGCCAGCTTGGCGGGCATGGTGGAGGTTTCCAGCGCGTTCTTACGGCGCTGGGTTTCCTTGTGCACGCGGGCGGAGATGCGCGACTTCATCTCCGCCACCACCTTCTCCAGCAGCTGCGAGGACTGTGCCTTGTCGGCACGGGCAGTGGAGTTCAGGCGCGCGGTGATCTCCTTTTCCACCACCTTGCTCACGATGGCACGCACGGCCGAGGTGCCCAGGATCTCCTTGGTCTGGCCTTCGAACTGCGGCTCGGCCAGCCGGACGGTCAGGACCGCGGTCAGCCCCGCGAAAACGTCGTCCTTTTCGATCTTGTCGTTGCCGGCCTTGAGCTTGCGGGCGTTGGCCTCGATGACCTTGCGGAACGTCTTGAGCAGGCCCTGCTCAAACCCGGTCTGGTGCGTGCCGCCCTTGGGGGTCGCGATGATGTTCACGAAGGAGCGGATGCTCGTTTCATAGCCGATGCCCCAGCGCAGGGCGATGTCCACCTCACACTCGCGCTCAATCTCGGTAATGCGGCTGTGCCCGCTCTCGTCAAGCACCGGCACGGATTCCTTGAACTTGCCCGAACCGTGGAGGCGCCAGATGTCGGTGACGGCGGCGTCGGCGGCCAGGTACTCGACAAACTCCGCAATCCCGCCGTCGTGGTGGAAGACCTCCTCAACCGGACCGTTTTCCCCGGGCGTGCCGGGCAGCCGGCGCTCATCCCGGAGGGTGATGCGCAGTCCGGGCACCAGGAAGGAGGTCTGGCGCGCACGGGCCTGCAGTTCGGTGTAGGAGAACTTGGCGTCGGGGGTGAAGATCTGCCGGTCCGCCCAGTAGCGGATCCGGGTGCCGGTGACGCCGCGCTTGGCCTTGCCCACTACCTCCAGGGGCGAGCTGTCCGGGGACGGGGTAAATTTCGCCTCCGGTGCGGGGTTCTTGCCGGTGTCGGCAAAGTGCCCGGGCTCGCCGCGGCGGAAAGCCATCTGGTAGGTCTTGCCGGCACGGTCCACCTGGACGTCCAACCGCGAGGACAGGGCGTTGACCACGCTGGCGCCGACGCCGTGCAGGCCGCCGGAGGCGGCGTAGGAGCCGCCGCCGAACTTGCCTCCGGCATGGAGCTTGGTGAACACCACTTCGACGCCGGAGAGCCCGGTCTTCGGTTCGATGTCCACGGGGATGCCGCGTCCGTCGTCGTGGATTTCCACCGATCCGTCCGGATGCAGGATGACTTTGATGCTCTGTCCGAAGCCGGCCAGTGCCTCATCCACGGAGTTGTCGATGATTTCCCAGAGACAGTGCATCAGTCCGCGGGAGTCGGTGGAACCGATATACATGCCCGGCCGCTTGCGGACAGCCTCAAGGCCCTCCAGGACGGAAAGGTGCCGGGCAGTGTAGTTCGAACTTGGGGGCGCCACGTGCGATGAAACTCCTTGGTATCGGCCGCTGGCCAACAGACGGATAGGTGTCCGGGGAACAACCGGGACTCCTACAAGGTTAATCCCCGCCGGTGACAGTTCCGGTCAGCGACTCAGCAGGGTGAGACTGCACACACGGCCGGCCGCAAATGGTACGCGTAGAGCGAAAGGCGGCCGAACCTGCAATGGGCGGGGCACCAAAGATGGTTATATGAAGTATCAACACCCTTGAGGAGGCAACTCATGACAGCAGCAGTAGCAACCCGTGAGCTGAACAGCCTGGACCGCTGCGACCGTTGCGGCGCACAGGCATACGTACGTGCCGTACTGGAATCCTCCGGTGGGGAACTGCTTTTCTGCGGGCACCACGCCCGGGCGGTCGAGGCCAATCTCCGTCCGCTCACCTCGGAATGGCAGGACGAAACGTCGCGCCTGAACGAGAAGGCGCCGGTCCCGGCGGAGTAATTACCGGCAGCACTGCGGACATCAGCGTCCGCACAGGCGCGGGCATTACGCACAAGCTTGCAGAAGTCCCCTTCCATGTTGGAAGGGGACTTCTTTTTTGCCGCGTTTTGCTCCACCGTGCCGTTTCGCTCTTAACGCAACGGCACCCCTGCCGCCGCAGCGGAAGGGGTGCCGTTGGTGTCGCCGGAGAAACCGGGGGCTTGGCCCGGATCAGTCCAGGTAATCCCGCAGGACCTGGGACCGCGACGGGTGCCGCAGCTTCGACATGGTCTTGGACTCGATCTGGCGGATGCGCTCACGGGTCACGCCGTAAACCTTGCCGATTTCGTCCAGGGTCTTCGGCTGTCCGTCGGTCAGGCCGAAGCGCATGGCAACCACGCCGGCCTCACGCTCGGAGAGCGTGTCCAGCACGGAGTGCAGCTGCTCCTGCAGCAGGGTGAAGCTCACGGCGTCGGCCGGGACAACGGCTTCGGAGTCCTCAATGAGGTCGCCGAACTCGGAGTCGCCGTCTTCGCCCAGCGGGGTGTGCAGCGAGATCGGCTCGCGGCCGTACTTCTGCACCTCCACAACCTTTTCCGGGGTCATGTCCAGTTCAAGGGCCAGCTCTTCCGGAGCGGGTTCGCGGCCCAGGTCCTGGAGCATCTGGCGCTGGACGCGGGCCAGCTTGTTGATGACCTCGACCATGTGCACCGGGATGCGGATGGTGCGGGCCTGGTCAGCCATGGCACGCGTAATGGCCTGGCGGATCCACCAGGTGGCGTACGTGGAGAACTTGAAGCCCTTGGTGTAGTCGAACTTCTCAACGGCACGGATCAGGCCCAGGTTGCCTTCCTGGATCAGGTCCAGGAAAAGCATGCCGCGGCCGGTGTAGCGCTTGGCCAGCGAGACCACCAGACGGAGGTTGGCCTCCAGCAGGTGGTTCTTCGCACGCTTTCCGTCGTGGGAGACCCACTGCAGCTCGCGCTTCAGCTTCGGGTCCATCCGCTTGTCGGCGGGGAGAAGCTCGTCGGCGGCCAGCTTTTCATCGGCATAGAGACCTGCTTCGATCCGCAGCGCAAGGTCCACTTCCTGCTCTGCGTTCAGCAGGGCAACCTTGCCGATCTGCTTCAGGTAGTCCTTGACCGGGTCCGCGGTGGCGCCGGCGGATACAACCTGCTGGGCAGGTGCGTCGTCGTCGTCAGCGTCGGAGTACACAAAACCGGATCCGGTGGGCGCACTCTCAGCAGCGGGATCGGCAGCTTCCACGGCCTCGGCGTCGGGCTCGATGTCGGCCGGCTCGTCGTGGATCTCTTCGTCGGCTTCCGTCTTCGCACCCTTGGCAGCCTTGGTGGTCTTGGCAGCGGTCTTGCGGCCTGCAGCCGCAGTGCCGGCCTTCGCCGGCGCCTTCTTGGCGGCAGGCTTCCGGGCCGTCTTGGGAGCGGTCTTTTCGCCGGAAGCGGGCTCCTTGGTGGCCGCCACGGAGGGGGCCTCAGCTGCGGCAGTGCGCTTTTGTGCAGTGTCAGTCTCTTCGACTGCAGTTGTCTTTCTCGGCGACACAGAAAACCTTTCATACGGCGGGTTGTGGCACCGCCATTGGGGGCAACACCACTATGACCCTGTCAAGTCCGTGCTTGGATCCAAGTGATGCCGACATCTGGAATGCTCTTGGTAGAACACGCCGTGCCGGTGTTTTGTTCCGCCTGCCGCAGGGGCTGGCAGCTCAAAAGGACACTTGATACACGAACCCGACCGGGTCTCGGTTCCCATTGTCGCACGTTTTCGGTGCCGGCACAGCACCGGCCGCGCCCCCGGCGCCCGCCCGCCGCTATCCGGCGCGGCCTCCTTCATCTGCCGTCCCCGGCCACGAGGCTGCCCGGGAACGCGCCCAATCCGGCAGCACCCCGGTCCCCAGCAGTTCCCGCAGCAGCAGTGCCAACCGGTAGTCCGGCGAGGCCTGCAGGGCGTGGCGCAGGTAGACGTCCGCCCGGGACCCGCGTCCGCGGGCCCATTCGATCCAGGCCAGAAGGGAGAGCAGTGCCGCTTTCGGATCCCCCTCGGCCACCGGGACAAGCTCGCGGAAGACTGCGTACATCCGGTCCAACAGGGGCCAGTCCGGGGCGGTTGATGACGTCCCCACCAGGATGTTCCGGAAGTTCCCGGCCGACGCCGCGGCCGGGGCGGGGCGACCCGGCACGGGTTCCTCCCCGAAAAGGTCCGTGGCGTCGGTTCCGGACGGCATATCCGCTCCAGTGTCTGCAGGGGTTCCATCGGGTGCATCCGCTCCGTCCCGCATATCCGTTCCGCCCGGCGAGCCGATTCCAGCCGGTGCAGGCTTGGGAAACACCGGGGCATGGACCTGCCGGCGCATCAGGCCGTTGGCCTGGGCCCCCTGCAATGCCGCCGGAATGCCGGCTGCACCCGCTACCAGCAATGTGTCCCGCACTGACCGGTCACACAGGCTGGCCAGGAGGAAACCGGCCAGTTCCGTGTCACCACGCAGTCGGTTGGCCGGCCGCGGCTGCCCGCTTTCGACCCCTGCCGCCCGCACCCACCGCAGCAGTGTCCCCCGGAACTGCCGGCTCTCGGTCCACCGTCCGTCTAACCGGCAGGAAAACCGTGCCTGCGCCGCACCCACCGCGCCCTGGTTGCCCCACGAAGCAGGGAACCCGTCCCCCACCGCGCTTTTCAGCGAGGCAGCCACGGCGCTCCCCCGGTAGATGAGTTCGGTGTTGAGCATGCTGTCGGCAATCTGCTGCCTGGGCGTGCCCGGCCAGGGGCAGCAGTCCGGACGGCCGCAGAAGTAGTTGCGCCACAGGTCCGGCCCCACCAGCCAGCCGTCCCGGAGCGGCAGGCCGGCGGCGCTGAACTCCTTTTCGAGCCGGCGGACCAGCGGCCGGTAGGGCGGATGCGACGGCGTTGTCCAGGGTTCATCGGTATACAGGGCGAGCAGGGCACCGTCGGCTTCAGGGTCGGAAGCCATAAAGCGGCAGGCGTTGAGCGCATACGCCGCTGCGGCAGCGGACTTGAACCCCCGTCCGGGAGGCAGGTCGAGGCGGAGGGTAGCGCCAAGGCGTCCCCCGCACAGGGCCATCAGCACCAGCGAGTTTTCCGGTTCGAACCCGAGAGTGTGGGGAATGAGGCTGAGGATGTCCGGCGGTGCGCTGACCCGGAAGGGGTTCTGCGGAGTGCCGGCGGCCGGTTCTGTACTCATGTCCCAAGGCTTTCAGTGCGTTTGCGTCAGCCGCAGGGCACCCGCAGCGCCTGTGCATATGCCGCCGCTCCGATGGCGGAACGGCCGACGGGTGGAGGAAGAGTCCGTGTGGACGAAGAGTGAACGGCCGCCCGGAAAACAGGCTCAGGTCCAGCGGAACACCTTTGCAGCCAACAGGGAGCACGGAACGGTCCAGCCGGCCATCACCAGGAAGGGAACGGCCGTAAGCGGTCCGCCGTACCAGGCTGCCGTCAGGGCCTGGGTCATGGCTCCGAGCGGAGTGAGCGACGCAACCTGCCGGATGCCCTCGGGCATCAGCGGTCCCGGCGTCCACAGCCCGGCGGTAAACATGCAGGTCATAAAAACCAGGAAACCAATGCCGTAGGCGGTCTGGGCCGTTCCGGCTACGGCGGCAATAAGCGACCCCACGGCCATCATGGCCGCCGTCCCGAAGACCAGCACCAGGAGCACCAGCCCAATACTGGCGGGCATCAGGCTGCCGAAGGCCAGCCGGGCCAGCACAATGGCCAGGGTTACTGCCACGGCCAGCGAAGCGGCGCTGACGATCCACTGCGAAAACAGGATCCGGTGCGCGCCCACGGGCGTGACACCGAGCCGGCGCAGGACTCCCGTCTCCCGGTAGCCGCCGATGGCGGAGGGATAGTTGGTCACGGCGACGCTGGACAGAGCCACGGCAATGGCAAGGGGCACCAGCAGGTCGATGGGGCGGAGGTCCGCGTAGACGGGATCGGTCCCTCCCATGGGTGTCCTGGTCCCGGGAATGACGAACCCCTGCAGCAGCAGGATGGCCGAGGGCAGTACCAGGGCCATGAAGATGCTCACCGGATTGCGCAGGTACAGCTTGGCTTCGGCCTGCGTCAGGGCTCCCAAGGCACGCATGGTCCTCCCTTCACTCGCCGGCCGGCTGTTCGATGAAGGCAAGGTAGGCGTCCTCCAGGGACCCGGCGCCGGAGCCCGGTCCGGAAACGGCGAGCAGTTCCGCCGGGGTTCCGACAAAGCGGGTCCGTCCCGCGTCGATAATGGCAAGGCGGTCGCACAGGCGCTCGACGTCGTCGAGGTAGTGGGTCACCAAAAGGACCGTGATGCCCCTGTCCTTCACCCGGGAAATCAGCTCCCGGGCATCCCGCCTGCCCTGGGGATCAAGCCCCGTGGTCAGCTCGTCAAACACCACCACGTCGGGACTGCCGATGAGGGCAAGGGCGATAGAGAGGCGCTGCTTCTGTCCGCCGGAAAGCTTGCCGAAGGCCCGCTTCCGGTGCGTTTCCAGGCCGACGGTCCGCAGCAGATCCGCTACATCCGCAGGTGAACGGTAAAAGGCCGCGAAGAGCCGCAATGCTTCCTCCACGCGGAGGGCAGGGGGCATCGCGGCGGCCTGGAGCTGATAGCCCACGCGTTCGCGCACCGCGTCCCGGTCCGTGGCCGGGTCCACGCCCAGCACCGTGACCTGCCCGCCGTCGGGGCGCAGCGCCCCGGTGACGCACTCGACGGTGGTGGTTTTGCCGGCACCGTTGGGACCGAGGATTCCGAAGGTTTCACCTGCCGCCACGGAGAACGTGACGTCCTGTAGCGCCGTCACGCTGCGGAAAGTCTTGGCCAGCCCGCGGACATCCACCGCTGTGCCCCCGCGCACCTGTGCACCGGTCATGCGGCCAATTCTGGATAACGCCCTGCACCGGGTCAAGGGTGCGGCCCGCCCCCGGCGGCACGCAGCTGCTACCGGCCTGCGGTCCCCCGGCGGTCCTCCCGGCGCCGCTGGCGTTCCCGGGCCAGGGCGGCCCGCAGCGGGGGCAGCGGCGAACCCTCGTCGGCCAGGCGCGAACGGATTTTGGCGCGGGTCCGCAGGATCCCCACGACCCCTACGGCCATCACGGCAAACTGCACGGCCAAAGCGATCCGGAACGAGCCCAGGGCGTACAGGTCCCCGCCGGAGAATCCGCTGCTGTCCAGCACGTCCAGCACCACGCCGATCAGGTACATGCTGACCAGCGAGGCAATGAACCCGCCGATGTTCACGATTCCGGTGGCCGTGCCCAGCCGGTGGCTGGGGTTGTACGTCCGGGCGAAATCGAAACCGATCATGGACCCCGGCCCGCCGACGGCAAGCAGCGCCACCAGCAGCACCAGCAGCCACAGCGGCGCCGGGCCGGGGTACAGCAGCACGGCGAGCCAGCCCAGGGCCATGGCTCCGGCGATCAGCAGCACCATGGTGGAGCGCCGCAGCGGATGCCGTCCCACCCAGGAACCCATCCAGGGGCCGCAGACAATGGCGACCACCACAAAGAAGGTCATCAGGCCGGAGGCGACGGCGGGAGAGACGCCTTCGGCACTGACCAGGTACGGGAAGCCCCACATCATGACAAACACCGTGCCGGGAAACTGCACGGTGTAGTGGGTCCACATCCCCAGCCTGGTGCCGGGCTGGGCGAACGCTTCGGCCAGGGAGGTGCCGGTCTGCCGCAGCGGCAGCGGAACGGGCGCTTCGCCGCCGTCGGGCCGGTTCCGGACGCAGGCGAGCGTGAGCACCAGCGCCAGCAGCGAAAGGGAGGCAGCCGAGACAAACGCGGTGCTCCAGCCGAAGCGGTGCAGCACGAAGGCGAAGGGAATGGCGCTGGCTATCTGGCCGAGCTGGCCCACAATGCCGGTGTACTGGGTCAGTACGGGGATTCTCCGACCGGAGAACCAGGCCGGCAACAGGCGGAGCACGGAAATGAAGGTCAGCGCGTCGCCGGCCCCCACCAGGGAGCGCCCGAGGATGCCGGCACCCACGGAGTCGGCGGTGGCCAGTTGGAACTGGCCGGCGAGCATCAGGGCTGCTCCCCCGGCAATCAGGAGCCGCGGCCCGAAACGGTCCACCAGCACGCCCACGGGGATCTGCAGCCCCGCGTAGACCAGCAGCTGGACCACAGTGAAGACGGAGAGCACCGACGCGGTGGCGGAAAACCGTTCCGTCGCCTCAATGCCGGCCACGCCGAACGAGGTCCGCTGAGTGACCGCAACCATGTAGGCGAAAACGCCCACGCACCAGACAATCCAGGCCCGCTTACCGTTCACCGGCACACCCGCTTCCGGCGGGCGCCGGGTGCGCTAGGCCTGCCCCTGCCGCCCGTCGGCGTCGTTGTTGCCGTGGTCCGTGCCCTCGCTGGCATGGGGTGCATTCTCCTGATCCGACTGTGCGTCCTCGTCCCGGCCGTCCGGACCGGCAGCCTGCGTGGTCTCCGGCCACAGCGCCTCGGATTCCTCCTCGG
This sequence comes from Arthrobacter sp. Y3224198, assembly GCF_059090025.1. Classification (NCBI taxonomy): domain Bacteria; kingdom Bacillati; phylum Actinomycetota; class Actinomycetes; order Micrococcales; family Micrococcaceae; genus Arthrobacter; species Arthrobacter sp. Y3224198. The sequence continues at coordinate 73,300 of NZ_JBNHFG010000001.1, read as the reverse complement.
CCTGCGGGCTGGCCAGGTACGCCTCAACCGCGGCACCGATTTCCTCGGCGTCCGCCAGTTCGTCATTGTCCTTGACCAGCAGGGAACGCCGGACGGTGCTTTCAGTGTATTGGTCGTAGCGTTTCTCCAGCGTGGCCACCACGCCCTTGACCTCGGTGGAGGCCTCCACCTGTTCGGCAATCTGGCGCTCGACGTCGCGGCCGGCCTCGCGCAGCCGGTCCGTGGGGAGCACCAGCGACGCCGCGGCACCCAGGTATTCAAGGCCGGCGACGGCGGCGGGCGGGAACTCGGCCTCTGCCAGGTAGTGCGGCACATGGACCACATGGCCCACCACATCGACGCCGGCGTCGGTCAGCCGGATTTCCAGCACATGTCCCACGGCCGCCTGGATCTGCGCGATGGGCGTCCAGGAACTGATCCCTTCGACCAGGTCCGGGCGGTTGCCGTGCGTGGTGACCCCGATGGGACGGGTATGCGGGACCGGCATCGGAATGGAGTGCACCCAGCAGACCAGCTCAACCTCAAAGGCCTGCACCAGGTGCAGCACGGCGGCGGCAAAACGTTCCCACTGCAGGTCCGGTTCGAATCCGGTCAGGAACAGGAACGGTTCGCCCAGTCCGTCGTACATACGGTGCAGCTCGAGCCGCGGCGGCTCGTAGTCGCTGAGGTGGTCCTCGATGAAGGAGACCTGCGGTCGGCGGGTGCGGTAGTCGATCAGCTGGTCGGCGTCGAAAGTGGCCACCAGGTCATGGTCCAGGGCATCGAACAGCTCATCGCGGATCTGGCTGACCACATGGCCGGCTTCGGCAAAGCCGGTGAACCCGGCCAGGAGCTTCAGTCCGCGCAGATCGGCGGAGTCCGCCACCTCTGGATTCAGGTTAAACAGGGTCAGCGGATCAAGCATGTCCTACCCCTCCCGACAACTCGTGTAAATGCGCTTTTGGCACAGCCCCAGACGCCGCTTAGCAGCGGCTTTCCGCCCTGCTGTGCCCTTACTCAAGGGTAAACGCACGCAGGTACCCGTTTCATTCCGGCTGCGTGGCCGGGCGGAAGGCAGTCCGTTGCCGCACCCTGCCCCGTCCCTGCGGCACGCAACGTTGCGACCCCGGCACGTGGGGAGACTACGATCGATGTGGTAACGGCAAAGATACTCAGAAACGTGAGGAAACAGCTTCGTGAACAAAGCCAGTGAACCCAGCCTGTCGGCAGTAGCCAAGGACGGGCGGAAGGTAACCGCCGACGCCCTCGTGATCGGCGTCGGGCAGACCCCCGACGGTCCGGTCCTGATCGAGAGCCCGCTCTCCCCCAAGGCCACCGCTGCCCTGGCTGCTTCGCTGCCGCTGCTCGGCGTGACCGGCGCTGCGGACCAGGTGCACCGGCTGCCCGGCCTGCCTGAGGCCGACGCCGACATGCTCGTCCTCACGGGACTGGGTACGGTGTCCCCCGGGGTCGCCATCTCCGAAGAGACCCTCCGCCGTGCTGCCGGCTCCGCTGTGCGCCAGATTGCCGGGACCGGCTCCGTAGCACTGGCGCTGCCGGCCGCCACCGTTTCCGACGCCGCCGCCGTCGCCGAAGGTGCCCTGTTCGGCGCCTACAGCTTCACCCAGCACCGCAGCGCCGCCAGCGCCGGCAAGGTCCCTGCGCCCGTATCGGCCATCACCGTGATTACTGCCGCCGCCGATGACAAGGCGCTGAAGCCCGCATTGGAACGCGCCCGCATCCTGGGCCGTGCGGTCAACGCCACCCGCACCCTGGTCAACCAGCCGCCGAGCCACCTTTACCCGGAGACCTTCGCCGCTGCCGCCAAGGACCTGGCGAAGTCACTGCCCGTGAAGGTCACGGTAATGGATGAGAAGAAGCTTGAACGCGAAGGCTTCGGCGGGATCCTCGGCGTCGGCAAGGGCTCGGCCCGCCCGCCGCGGCTGGTGAAGCTCGAATACGCGCCCCTGCGGTCCAAGGTGAAGCTGGCCCTGGTGGGCAAGGGCATCACCTTCGATTCGGGCGGACTGTCGCTGAAGCCGCCGGCCGGCATGCAGGCCATGAAATCGGACATGGGCGGCGCCGCCGTCGTGCTCAACGCGCTGCTCGCCATCGCCGAGCTGGGACTGCCCATCAAGGTCACCTCCTGGCTGTGCATCGCCGAGAACATGCCCTCGGGCACCGCCCAGCGTCCCTCCGACGTGATGACCACTTACGGCGGCCGCACCGTCGAGGTCCTCAACACCGATGCCGAGGGCCGGCTGGTCATGGCCGACGGCCTGGTTGCCGCCAGTGAGGAAGCACCGGACGCCATCATCGACGTCGCCACCCTCACCGGTGCCCAGATGATCGCCCTGGGCAACCGGGTCTCGGCCGTTATGGGTGAAGAAGGGGTGCGCGACGCCGTCAAGGCCGCCGCCGACCGCGCCGGCGAGCTGTTCTGGCCGATGCCCATCCCGGAGGAGCTGCGCGCCAGCCTGGATTCCCAGGTGGCCGACATCGCCAACCACGGCGAGCGTTTCGGCGGCATGATGACCGCCGCGACCTTCCTGCGTGAATTCGTGGGCGAGGTTAACGGCACCAAGATCCCGTGGGCCCACCTGGACATCGCCGGCCCGGCCTTCAACGAGGGCTCGCCCTACGGCTACACCCCGAAGGAGGGCACCGGCGTCGCCGTCCGTACCCTGGTGGCCTACGCCGAAGACGTGGTCGCCCGCGCTTCGTAGCACCCAATCCGGTTCCGTGAAACGGAACTGACGAATGTGGCTGGTGTTTCTCGTTACACTTCACCCCCTACCGCCTGTCTCCAAGTGGATGCCGGTGGTAGGGGGCGATAGGGTGAGACCTGATCACAAACGCCCAAATACTCACCGGCGCGCATGGGCGCGTCAACGATTACGCGAGGGAGCGTCCAAGTGGCCGATAAGGCAGCTGCGCAAGAGTTCGACATCCTGATCCTCGGCGGAGGCAGTGGCGGCTACGCCGCAGCACTGCGTTCCGTGGAGCTGGGATTCTCCGTAGGTCTCATTGAAAAGGGGAAGCTGGGCGGGACCTGCCTTCACAACGGCTGCATCCCCACCAAGGCACTGCTGCACTCCGCGGAAATCGCGGAGAACGCCAAGACGGCGTCCAAGTACGGCATCAACGCCACGTTCGACTCGATCGACATGAACGCTGTGAACTCCTACAAGGACAACATCATTGCGGGCAAGTTCCGCGGCCTGCAGGGCCTGATCAAGTCCAAGGGCATCACCGTCATCGAGGGCGAAGGCAAGCTCACCAGCGAAAAGACCATTGAGGTCAACGGCGAGACCTACACCGGCACGAACATCATCCTGGCCACCGGCTCCTACTCCCGTTCACTGCCGGGCCTGGAAATCGGCGGCAAGGTCATCACCTCGGACCAGGCACTGAAGATGGACACCGTGCCCAAGAGCGCGGTCATCCTCGGCGGCGGCGTCATCGGCGTCGAATTCGCCTCCGTGTGGAACTCCTTCGGTGTGGACGTCACCATTGTGGAGGGCCTGCCTTCCCTGGTCCCGAACGAAGACGCGGCCATCATCAAGAACCTGGAACGCGCCTACAAGAAGCGCGGCATCAAGTTCAGCACCGGCATCTTCTTCGACAACGTCAAGCAGAACGACGACGGCGTTGTCGTCACACTGGCCGACGGCAAGACCTTCGAGGCTGACCTGATGCTCGTGGCCGTGGGCCGCGGCCCCGTCACCGCCAACCTGGGCTACGAAGAAGCCGGCATCACCATGGACCGCGGGTTCGTCATCACCAACGACCGCCTGCACACCGGCGTCGGCAACATCTACGCCGTGGGCGACATTGTTCCCGGCCTGCAGCTCGCACACCGCGGCTTCCAGCAGGGCATCTTCGTTGCCGAAGAAATCGCCGGACTGAAGCCGGTTGTCGTCGAGGACGTCAACATCCCCAAGGTCACCTACTGCGAGCCGGAAATTGCTTCCGTCGGCCTGACCGAGGCCAAGGCCAAGGACAAGCTGGGCGCCGAAAACGTTGAGATCCAGGAATACAACCTGGCCGGCAACGGCAAGACCTCCATCCTCGGCTCCTCCGGCCTCATCAAAATGGTCCGCGAGAAGGACGGCCCCATTGTGGGCGTCCACATGATCGGCGGCCGCATCGGCGAGCAGATCGGCGAAGCCCAGCTGATCGTTAACTGGGAGGCGTACCCTGAGGATATTGCCAGCCTGATCCACGCACACCCCACCCAGAACGAAGCCCTGGGTGAGGCCGCGATGGCCCTGGCCGGCAAGCCGCTTCACGGTTAGCCCAAAGAATTCACTTCCGCGGAGGCGCCGCCGGTCCGCCGGCAGCGCCCCCGCGGGAAAACATCACCGGCACCAGCGGTACGGCTGGGCACAAAAGATCTAACAAGGAGAAACGGGGACAATATGTCTGAAACCGTGAACTTACCCGCCCTTGGTGAAAGCGTCACCGAAGGTACAGTCACCCGCTGGCTCAAGAACGTCGGCGACAGCGTCGAGGTTGACGAGCCGCTGCTGGAGGTGTCCACCGACAAGGTCGACACCGAGATCCCCTCCCCCGTGGCGGGCGTCATCGAGGAAATCCTCGTGGCCGAAGACGAGACCGCCGAGGTTGGTGCCGCACTTGTGCGCATCGGCGACGGCTCCGGCTCCGGCTCCGGCGCCCAGCATGACGACGGCGGCAGCGCCGCCAACCAGGAAGCCCCGGCCCAGGAAGCTCCGGCAGAAGAGGCTCCGGCTCCTGCAGGCGAGGAGGCTCCGGCCGCCGAAGAGGCACCCGCTTCCTCCGATTCCGGTTCGGGCGAAGGCACCGAGGTCACCCTGCCGGCACTGGGCGAATCCGTCACCGAAGGCACCGTCACCCGCTGGCTGAAGGCCGTGGGCGACGACGTCGAGATGGATGAGCCGCTGCTGGAGGTCTCCACCGACAAGGTCGACACGGAGATCCCCTCCCCCGTGGCCGGCAAGCTGCTGGAAATCCGCGTCAACGAGGACGACACCGCCGAGGTCGGCTCCGTGCTGGCCGTTATCGGTTCCGGTGCCGCCGCCCCGGCAAAGGCCGAGCCGAAGGAAGCCGAGCCCGTAGCGGCGGCCTCCAAGGACGAGCGTGAAGCTCCGGCCGCCGAGCCGGAAAAGAAGGAAGAGCCGAAGCAGGAAGCCCCCAAGCAGGAAGCTCCGAAACAGGAGGCCCCCAAGCAGGAAGCCCCCAAGCAGGAGGCTCCCAAGGCTGACTCCGGCGAGGGCACCTACGTGACCCCGCTGGTGCGCAAGCTCGCCAACGAGCACGGGGTGGACCTCTCCACCGTGAAGGGTTCCGGTGTTGCCGGCCGCATCCGCAAGCAGGATGTACTCGAGGCTGCCGAAGCCAAGAAGGCCTCCTCCCAGCCTGCGGCATCCTCTGCACCGGCTGCTGCCCCTGCGTCTTCGGACAAGGCAGCTCCCGCGCAGATCAGCGAAGCCAGCGCCAAGCTGCGCGGCACCACCGTGAAGGCTCCGCGCATCCGCCAGACCATCGCCCGCCGCATGCGCGAGTCGCTGGAGGAGTCGGCACAGCTGACCCAGGTGCACGAAGTGGATATGACCCGCATCGCGGCACTGCGCCAGAAGGCCAAGGGCAACTTCCAGCAGCAGAACGGCGCGAAGCTCACCTTCCTGCCGTTCATCGCCAAGGCCGTTGTCGAGGCACTCAAGCAGCACCCGAAGCTGAACGCCTCCTACGACAACGAGACGCAGGAGATCACGTACCACGACTCCGAGCACCTCGCCATTGCCGTGGACACCGAGAAGGGCCTGCTGGTTCCGGTCATCAACGATGCCGGCGACCTCAACATCACCGGTCTCGCCAAGAAGATCGCCGATGTCGGCAGCCGCACCCGCAACAACAAGATCGGCCCCGACGAGCTGTCCGGCGGCACGTTCACCATCACGAACATCGGCAGCGTCGGAGCCCTCTTCGACACCCCGATCATCAACCAGCCGCAGGTCGGCATCCTGGGCACCGGCGCCATCGTCAAGCGCCCCATGGTTGTCACCGATGCCGAGGGCAATGACAACATCGCCATCCGGTCGATGATGTACCTCTCCCTGACGTACGACCACCGCCTGGTGGACGGCGCCGATGCAGGACGCTTCCTGCAGACGCTGAAGGCACGCCTCGAAGAGGGTAACTTCGAGTCGGACCTGGGCCTCTAGCAGAAGCACCGGCTGCACCTTCGCAGGGCGCTCTCCCGTTTTCGGGAGGGCGCCCTGCGCCGTTTCCCGCTGCACCCTCCGGGTGGTGCGGCTGACGGAGGCCGGCCCTGGTGCCGGACTTCCCATGCTTCGGTACAGCTGTGGCTGGTGTGACCTCGCTGGTAACGACAGTCACAAAGCGTGGGAAGGACGGACGGGGCGGGGGCAGGGGGGGAGCCCGCCCCTGGCCCGCCGGCGGATCCGGCTGGCGGCGGACCAGGCTCCGGCAGGGGATGCGGAACCCGGTTTTCTCTACATGTTGTAGAAAAGTTACGCCGCAGGGGCGTTATGTGGGCAATGTGCTGACACGCTGTCGGTAAACTTGAGGTATGGATATCCTTCAGAGCTTCCTCGTTTTCCTGCACATTCTCGGTGCGGCCATCATCGTCGGTCTGTGGTTCGCCCGGATCAAGAACCCGACCGTACTGCCGGGCCAGTTCCACGGCGCCCTGCTGCAGCTGATCACGGGCCTTGCCCTGGTTGGCGTTGCAGAAGCGGGCGACGGCGACGTGAACCACCTGAAGATCGCCTTCAAGCTGACAATCGCCCTGGTTATTGCCGTGCTCGCCTTCATCGGCCAGCGCCGCTACAAGAAGGACGAAAAGGTCCCTGCCGGCCTTGCCCACGGCGTCGGTATCCTCACAGTCGTCAACATCGCGCTTGCCACTATGTGGTAGCAGGCACAACAGCCGAAATAGGATGGGATGGTGCGCCGGTTTCGACCGGCCCCATCCCATCACTGTTTAAGGAGACCCCATGGCTACAGTCCGCTCAGCCCACACCGTCTGGAACGGCGACCTCTTCAACGGCAAGGGCGATGTGACCCTCGACAGCTCCGCCCTGGGCACCTACGACGTCACGTGGAAGGCACGGGCCGAAGAGGCCAACGGCAAGACCAGCCCGGAGGAACTCATCGCGGCCGCCCACTCGGCATGTTTCTCCATGGCCTTCAGCAACGCGCTGGCCGAAGCCGGTAAGACGGCCGAACGCATCACCACCTCCGCAGATGTGACGTTTGTTCCGGGCACCGGCATCACCGGCAGCCACCTGAAGGTCACCGCCGTCGTTCCCGGCCTGACCGCAGAGCAGTTCGACGACCTGGCCGAATCGGCCAAGACCGGCTGCCCCGTGTCCCAGGCCCTGGCCGGCATTGAGATCACCATGGATGCCTCCCTGGAGTCCTGACCGCCTGGACGCCGCCGATACGGGAAGGGCCCGGACTGCAATCGCAGTCCGGGCCCTTCCCGTTTGTCCGTGCCGGTCCTAGTGCCGGTTCTCCTTGGATTCGTCGGCGCTGCCCGTGCCGGCGGACACGGGGGCTGGAATGGACAGCCCGCCGCCCTCCTGCCCGTGCTCGCCCTGACGACCCTGCGGCCGGGGCGGCAGCGGCGCCGGCTGCAGGACGGGATAACCCGCCCGGGCCGGCGGCTGGTCCGTGGGCAGCTCGGTGAGCATTTCCCGCAGGATCCCCACACCGTGTTCCAGCTGGGGGTCGTCACCGGCCACGTAGGCGTGCGGCGGGAAGGTAACCTCGATGTCCGGCTCCACGCCGCGGTTCTCCACGCCCCAGCCCACGCCGCCGGTGAACCAGTAGGCGTACCGGGGCTGGTTCACCGCCGTTCCGTCCACCAGTTTGAACCGGCCGTCAATGCCGACGACGCCACCCCAGGTCCGGGTGCCGATGACGGGACCGATGCCCCGCAGCTTTGACGTCTGGGTGATGATGTCGCCGTCGGAACCGGCGAACTCATCGGTGAGGATGACCACCGGTCCGCGGGGTGCGTGCGCCGGATACGTGGAGGGCTGGCCGCCGCGCGGGTTCTCCCAGGCAGTAACCTTCCGGCCGATCAGCTCGGCGACCAACTGTGAGGTGTGGCCGCCGCGGTTGCGCCGGACATCGATCACGAGCGCCTTGCGGGACGCTTCCTCATCCAGGTCGCGGTGCAGCTGGGACCAGCCGTTGGCCACCATGTCCGGGATATGCAGGTAGCCGAACTCGCCGTTGGATGCCTCCCGGACGGTACGCCGGTTGGCGCTGACCCAGTTCTGGTACCGCAGCCTTTCTTCGGAGGCCAGCGGGACGACGGCGATGCGGCGCTGCTGCGGGGCTTCCCCTTCCTTGGAGGCGGGGACAATCGTCAGTTCGACGGCCCGGCCGGCGGCACCGGCCAGCAGGACAGCGGGCCCCTGGGCTGCGGGAACCGGAACGCCGTCCACTGCGGCAATGATGTCACCGGGATGGACATCGGCGCCGGGGGCGCTCAGCGGCGAGACGGCCTGCGGGTCGGATGACTCGGCGGCGAGGATGCGGACAACTTCCCACCCCCCGGCGGCGGGCCGCAGGTCGGCACCCAGGAAGCCCTGGGCCCCGGAACCGGGTTCGGCTGCGGGTGCGGGAGTGACATAGGCATGGGAGGTTCCCAGTTCGCCGTGCATTTCCCAGAGCAGGTCAACCAGGTCATCGTGGCTGCCGAGGTTCTCCACCAGCGGGCGGTAGCGGTCACGGGCGCCTTCCCAGTCAATTCCGGCCATGTCGGGTGCCCAGAAGAAGTCACGCTGCAGCCGCCACGCCTCGTCGAAGGCCTGCCCCCACATCTTGACGGGATCGATGCGCACGCGGATCCGGCCGAGGTCCACCCGGACGTTTTCTGCGGAGTCTTCCTCCACACGGGCGCCGGACGGAACCACGCGGACATTGCCCTCGTGCCGCAGCACCAGTCGAGATCCGTCGCCGCTGACTTCGTAGGTGTCCAGTGCAGGCACCAGAACCGAGACGTCCTTCTTCTCCAGGTCAAACCGTTCCAGCCGTGATGCCGGTTCCCGGTCCGTGGCGGTGGCGCGGCCGTCGCCGGTAACGCCGAAGATGTCCGTGGCCTGCCACAGGAGTGCGTTGTCCGCGGCGCGGAGCTTCTCGTAACGTCCCTGCGGCACCGGCACCGCGATGATCCGGTCGGCTATGCGTTCGGCGTCGACCCGGACAGTGGGAGTACCTTCCTTGTCCCCGTCGCCGGCCGTGTCCGCAGGCATTCCGCCGGACACGGCCGGACCGAACGGCGATGGCGTTCCGGCAGCCAGGGCCACCATGAAGGGTTTGGTGGAGGACGGGAAGCTCAGGTCAAACCGGTGCGTGTCGTAGACCGGGTCGAAGCTTCGCTCGGAGAGGAACGCCAGGTATTTCCCGTCCTTCGTGAAGGCCGGGTCGTGGTCACTGAAGCGGCCGTCGGTGACGTCGATGACAGTGTCGCTGCCGGTCACCGCCCGCAGGCGGATCCGTGACCGGCTCCCGCCTGCGTTTACCGGTTCGGCCCAGGCGAGCCACTGTGAATCGGGCGAGAAGGCCAACTGGTCCACCGCGCCGAAGTCCGAGGCTGCAACCGGGGTCAGTTCGCCGGTGGCAACATCGAGCAGGAACACTTCGCCGTATTCGGTCGCCACACCCACCCGGTTGCCGTCAGGGCTGGCTGCCAGCTGGCTGACCCGCGTGGGACGGTCGAACCCGATGCGGACGGTGCCGCCGTCCGCACCCTCGTCATGGACCTTGTCTCCGGCCTGCCCGGCGTCGGGCGCACCGGCAGGCTGCTCGTCTGTGAGCACGGGAACCGGAGCGGACCCGTTACCGTTCCCGGTGGCCGACACCGGGCGCGGGAGGACGAGTCCCGTAGCGGTGTCCGGTTCCGATCCGGCGTCACGGGTCCGGGCCGGGACTGCGCCGGCAGCGTGAACTTCACCGAAAACGTTGCAGATGTAGACGGCATCTTCACCGTCACGGTCACTGACGTATACCGCCTTGGAGTTCCCCAGCGGGCGGCCGAGGCGGGCCCTGACGGCGGAATCGGCCTCGATGACTCGTGAGGGTCCGTCCCGGTGGGCGAGCCAGTGCAGGGTGCCGTGGCTTTCCACCACGCTGGCGCTGCCGGTGGCATCCGGCACGGCACCGGCCAGGTGCTTGGCGACGTCGAGTGGCCGGGGGCGCCGCGCGGTGCCCGCCGAGCCGAGGACAATGTCCACCGGCTGTGCGTCGGCATCGAGGGAGGGCAGGAACCAGATGCGGCCGGCGGACTCGAACACGATGCGGCTGCCATCCGAGGACGCGTGCCGCACATAGAAACCTTCGAAATCGGTGTGGCGGCGGAGGTCCGTTCCCTGCGGCGTCACCGAGTACAGGTTGCCGTAACCCTCGTGGTCAGAGAGGAAGACGATGCGGCCGTCGATCCACATAGGGTCCGAAAGGTTGCCGTCCAGTTCGGGCACCAGGCGCTCGAACTCCCCGTTTCCGTCGGCATCGATCCAGAGCTTTCCCGCCGTGCCGCCGCGGTACCGTTTCCACCACGCCTGCTCGCGGGTGAGCATGCTGCCGATCACCATCGGGCGTTCGTCCCCCACGGCGGGCCCTTCGGCAAGCGTTTCCACCGGACCGTAGGGCAGCTTGACGGGCGCAGCACCGTCCAGGGGCACCTCGAAGGCCCAGCGCAGCCGGTTGTCCTCCTGCTCCACCGACGTGGTGGCGATGACCCGTCCGGCGGAGTTGAACCCCTTCAGGCGGGTGCTCTGGCTGCCCCAGAAGGTCAGCTGGCGGAAGTCGCCGCCGTCGACGTCAGCCGTGACGATTTCCGGGGCGCCGCCCTGGACAACCTGCCACGCCAGGCGGGTTCCGTCCGGCGAAAACTTGGGGCTTCGCGCCGGCAGCCCCATGGCGGAGACCCGCCAGGCACGGCCGCCGGCAACCGGGGCCATCCAGACGTCGTCTTCCGCCACAAAAGTGATCAGGTCGTCGCGCAGATCGGGGTAACGAAGGTAAGCAGTTGGACTCATAAACCGATCCTATCTTTCGGCCCCTGCTTGTCCGGGCAGCAACCTGCATTATTCGGGAACCAGCACCCTGCTGATTTTCCATTCCCCTGCGGTTTGCACCAGTTCCAGCACCACATCCTGCTGCTGTGCCGGTTCCTCGGCCAGGACCATTCCTGCCGCATCCACCTGTTGGTACGGCCCAACCGTCAGCCGGACACCCAGCTGCACCGCCCCCGGCCCAGCCGCGCCGGGCCCGGTTGCGTGTGCCGTGCCGGCACTTCCTGGGACCGCAGCGACTACATCCGCCGCCAGGCTCAGCCCACGGAATCTCCTGCCTTCCTGCAGGAGCAGTGACACCAGTTCGCGGTCAGCCAGCATCGCCTCGGATCCCGGTACATCCACGTGGTCCAGCAGTCTCGCGTCTGCACTGCTGAAAGCCAGCGCACGCAGTTCCGCGAGCGCCGGCACGGCCTCTGCCGGATCCGTGGCCCTGGTCCGCTCCACCAGCGCCTCCACGGGCACCCCCGGGGCAGGAGATCCGGGGGCAGGGCCTGCCGGCAGGCTTGCAGTTCCCATCGGCGCAGGAAGCACCGTCCCGCTCGCGTCGGCTTCCGCCACGGGCGCCGGAACAGTGGGAGCCGGCAGGGTGGCAGCTGGCACAGTGGGAGCCGGAACAGTGGGAGGGACGGCCGGACGTGATGCTTGTCCTGCTGATCGGTTCGAGTCGGCACGGAGCAGGTCCGGAGCTGCGAGCGCGATGCCGGCCAGGAGGAGTACGGACACCACCAGCGCTGCAGCGGCACGAGGCAGGAGCCGGCTCTGCCTTCCGTCCCTGCTCCCCCGCTGCCCCGCATCCTCCTGCATACCCGGCATGCTCTGCATACCCGGCATGCTGCGGCGCTCTCTCCTGCCCGTGCGCACCCGCCCGTTCCGCCCGTTCCGCCGGGCACCGCCCGCACTGCCGCCCGCTGCGCCCGCGTCTCCTGCTCCCGGCCAATCCCCGATGTCATTTCCCCTGCGGTTCCGCCCTACCCTGCGCCTTCCTCCCCTCCGGCGCAGCAGTCCGCGTCTGCCCGGTCCCCTGCCCGCTCCCCCGCCCGCTCCCCCGCGGGCTGCCGATCCGGTGCGGCGCGTCATCAGTTCGGGCCGCACCTCGGGATGCGCCGACGCCACCAGGTCCACGGGCAGCGCCGCGGCGCCACGGTAGGCCCATGCCGCCATTTCCTCCGCTGAGGGGCGCTCGTCCGGATCCTCCGCCAGTCCCGCCTCGAGCAGGGCCGGAAGCTCCCTGCCCACCCCGGGCACCAGGATGGAAAGCGGCGGCCGGTCCCTGACCGGGGGCGGGATGTTACCGGTGAGCAGGAACCATCCGACGGCGGCGAGCGCGTATATGTCCCCGGCTGATCCGAGGCGGCTTCGGGCGGCCCGCCGCCCGGCGGCCCCTCCGGCCTCGGGTGCCGTGAACCCGGGAGTCCCCGGTACGGGCGATCCGGGTTCACCCAGCAGGCGGGACTGGCCGAAATCTGCCAGCTGCGGTTTGCCCCCTGCGGTGAACAGGATGTTGGCCGGGGAAACATCCCCGTGTGAGGCTCCCCGCGCGTGCAGATAGGCCAGGGCATCCGCGATCCCCACCAGGACCGTCACTGCTTCCCCGGGCCGGACCGGTCCGCGGGCCGCCACGAGGGCCCCGACGCTGCCGCCGGCGGCGTACCCCACTACCAGGCCGTCCCCCTGGTCGGTCTCGGCTACACCATGCATCGCCACCAGGTGCGGATGCTCAAGCCGCGCCAGCACGTTGACTTCCCGGCGGGCCTCGAACGCCCGGTGCCCGGCGCCGGCGGGCACTTTCAGCGCAAAGCGCTGCCCGGCGTCGTTGTGTACCAGCCACACCGCCCCGCTGGCACCTACCCCCAGCAGCCGGTCCACCGCAAACCCGGGCGCAGCGGGGACGGGAGGCAGAGCGGCATCAGGAGGTGAAGGGTTGCGGTTCCCCGGGGAAGTGTCCATGGCACCCCAGTGTCAACCGCTGCCGGCCCGCCGTCCGGTTATCCACAAGGTAGTCAGAGAGCCGGCCGGCAGGTTCCGGCAGGCCCGCAAACAGCGCCCCGCAGGCGGCAGCGCGATGTGGTCCACATTACGTCCGCGGGGGTCTAGGCTAGTCCCCATGGCTTTGGAGTTCACCCGCGTAGGCCTGGCTCCGCACTACGTGGATTATTCGGCAGGCTGGGACCTGCAGCAGCAGCTGCACCGGCAGGTTCTGGCGGGCGAAGCGCCCGACACGGTCCTGCTTCTCGAGCACACGCCGGTATACACGGCAGGACGGCGGACCGAGGCGCACGAACGCCCCTTCGACGGCACACCCGTGATCGACGTGGACCGCGGCGGCAAACTGACCTGGCACGGTCCGGGACAACTGGTGGGGTACCCCATCCTGCATCTGGCCGATCCCGCGCACGTCAAGGCGTATGTCGCCGCCCTGGAAGCCGCCGTCATCTGCGTGCTGCAGGACTACGGGATTTCCGGCGTCCGCGTCGATGGCCGCTCCGGCGTGTGGGTGCGCGGAGACGGGCTGCCTTTCGGCGTCCCGGACCGCAAGATCGCTGCCGTGGGCATCCGTGTGCACCACGGGGTGACCATGCACGGTTTTTCCCTCAACTGCAGCAATGACCTGGCGCCCTACAGCCAGATCATCGCCTGTGGAATCACCGACGCCGGCACCACCTCGATCAGCGCCGAAACCGGGCGGACCGTGTCCCCTGCGGACGTCGTCGGCCGCATTGAAGCAGAACTAACCGTCCGCGCCGCGGACCTGACCGGCTTTACCCCGACAGAAGTCCCCGGCGCCGGCGCCATCCCTGCCGACGGCCGGCCGAAAGGAGCCCTGCTGTGACCCTCGCCCCTGAAGGACGCCGCCTGCTGCGCATTGAACAGCGCAACGCCGCCGTACCCGTGGAACGCAAGCCCGAATGGATCAAGGCCAAAGTGAACATGGGCCCGGAGTTCGTGGAGCTGAAGAAGCAGGTGAAGACGGAGGGACTGCACACCGTCTGCGAGGAGGCCGGCTGCCCGAACATCTTCGAATGCTGGGAGGACCGCGAGGCCACGTTCCTGATCGGCGGCTCCGAATGTACGCGCCGTTGCGACTTCTGCCAGATCGATACCGGCAAACCCTCCGCCCTGGACCGGATGGAACCGACGAAGGTGGCGCGCTCGGTGCAGCAGATGAACCTGCGCTACGCCACGGTCACGGGCGTAGCCCGGGATGACCTGGAAGACGAAGGCGTCTGGCTCTATGCCGAGACCATCCGCAAGATCCACGAACTGAACCCGGGCACCGGCGTCGAGATCCTCATTCCCGACTTCTCCGGCAAGGTGGAGCACATCATCGATATCTGCGAGGCGCAGCCCGAAGTCTTTGCCCACAACGTTGAAACGGTTCCGCGCCTGTTCAAGCGGATCCGGCCCGCGTTCCGGTACGAGCGCTCCCTGGACGTCATCACGCAGGGCCAGAACATGGGCATGGTCACCAAGTCCAACCTGATCCTAGGGATGGGTGAGACCCGCGAAGAGGTCAGCGGCGCGTTGAAGGACCTGCGCGACGCCGGGTGCGACCTGCTCACCATCACCCAGTACCTGCGTCCGAGCGAACGGCACCTGCCGGTGGACCGGTGGGTCAAGCCGCAGGAATTCGTGGACATCAGCACCGAGGCGGAGGAACTGGGGTTCCTGGGCGTGATGAGCGGGCCCCTGGTGCGCTCCTCCTACCGGGCCGGCCGGCTCTGGGCCGGGGCCATGCGCCGCAAGGGCCGGGAGCTTCCCCCGCTGCTGGCCCACATCGAGGACTCCGGCACCACACTGCAGGAAGCCTCCTCCATTCTCGCCCGCTCCTGATCCCGCCGGCGGGGAAACGCCCCGCCTGCCGGACTGCGATCGTTACAACAGTGCTCCGCTTCATCAGAGCGCGCCCTTCATAACCGCACGCCCGCATCACGTAGAATTGACTCATTATGGCCAAAAGCACTGATTCCGACGCAGCCCAGAGCGCCCGCAAGGGCGTCTTTTCCCGCAAGCCGAAGGGGGAAAAGAAGCCCAAAAAGCAGGGCCGCATGAAGCAGATGGTGGACATCTTCAAGATGACCCGCCGGAACGATCCGAACGTTGTCTGGCTGATGGTGGGCGCTTTCTTCGGCATCATTGCCGTGGGCCTGCTGATCGGCCTGCTGATCAACAACTGGATCACGATGCTCATCATCGCGATCCCGCTTGGCCTGCTCGCCGCAGTGTTCATCCTGTCCCGCCGCGCCGAGCGGGCGGCGTTCTCGCAGATCGAAGGCCAGCCCGGTGCTTCCGGCGCTGCCTTGAGCGTGCTGCGCCGCGGCTGGATCCTTGAGGAACAGCCCGTTGCCGTGAACCCGCGTACGCAGGAAGCCGTGTTCCGCGCCATCGGCCGTCCCGGCATCGTCCTGGTGACCGAAGGCTCCCCTGCGCGCGCCAAGGCACTGGCCGACGGCGAACGCCGCCGGATGAACCGCATCGCCCCCAAGGTGCCCGTACACGTCATCCAGACCGGCCGCGGCGAGGGCCAGGTGCCGCTGGCCAAGGTGGCCACCACGGCCAAGAAGCTGCCGAAGGAACTGACCAAGCAGGAAGTCGCCGCCGTCAACAAGCGCCTTTCAGCGCTGGGTACCCGGCTGCCGATCCCCAAGGGCATCGATCCCTACCGTGCCCGTCCGGACCGCAAGGCAACCCGCGGACGCTAGGATTTCTGAAAAAGGGCCCCTTTCGAGGGGCCTTTTTTGTTGTGCCGGAAGCATTCCCTGCCCTGCGGTTCCTACCCGGGCGGCCATTGCGGCTCCCGCAGTTCACGTTCTCCGGTCCGACTGAGCCCCGCACAGCGGGGACGGGCGACGCCGCCCGCGACCTCGGTACCACGGGGTTGCCTGGCCGCCGAACTTCCCACACTTCGGTACGGGTGTGACAGTTGTGACCCCACCGGTAGCAGCAGCCACCGAGCGTGGGAAGGACGAGCACGGCGAGGCAGGCAGAGGCCTCCCGAGCCTGCCGGAGAAGGGGCCACGCCGAACTTCCCACACTTTGCTACGGGTGTGACAGGTATGACCCCAGCGGTAACAGCAGCCACAGAGCTTGGGAAGGACGAGCAGGCGAGGCAGGCAGAGGCCTCCCGAGCCTGCCGGAGGAAACGGGAGAAGGAAAGGCTAGTGCTTGACCTTTACCAGGACCGTGTTCATGGCCCGGTCATGCAGGCCGCGCTGGTCAGCGTCGAACACCGCGGCGGGAATCACCAGGCAGAGCAGCAGGGTACGCACGATAGCGGCCGGAATGCCTGCCGGTCCACCATCCATCTTCTGCACCTGCAGGCTGAACACCCGGTGGCCGATGCTGTAGCCCAGCAGGCCGACAAGCAGGATCTGTTCGGCCGCGAAGACCGCGAGGATGGCGAAGTCCTCCCCGTCGAATAGCCAGTAGGCGATAAGGGAAGCGATGGCCCAGTCAATAAGGATGGCGCCCAGACGCGGCCCCACGCGCGCAATTGAGCCGGGCCCGCTCCGGGGCCGGCCCAGGCGTTTGCCCGGCCAGGTGCTCTCATCGGAGGGAGGGCCTTCCAGCCAGGAACCTATATCGCTTCTATCGACCACGGTTAAAGACTACCCGGGTGCGCATGACGCAAATAAACCCCCTATTATCACTGCGCCGGTCCGTTGCGGATAGGGTGGAAGAGAGACCATCGACTGCGTAACGTGCCGGAAACACACGCGTCACTGCCGGGAAACCGGGGCCCTTTAGGGTCAAGGTGTTGCGCCGGACCGTCAAGGGACCGGGCGCCAGCTTAGGTCTTGCAGCCCGAGGTCTTCCATCCAAACAGTTGTATAGGAGCACAGAAACGATGTTCAAGAACGCGGACGAGGTCCTCAAGTTCATCGCTGACGAGCAAGTGAAGTTCGTCGACATCCGATTCACCGACGTTCCCGGAGTGCAGCAGCACTTCAACGTGCCGGCCAAAACCGTAGATGCCGATTTCTTCGTCAACGGTCAGCTGTTCGACGGCTCATCCATCCGCGGCTTCCAGGGCATCGCCGAGTCCGATATGCAGCTCATCCCGGATGTGACCACGGCCTTCATTGATCCGTTCCGTATCGAGAAGACGCTGGCGCTCAACTTCTCCATCGTGAACCCCCGCACCGGCGAGCCGTACCACCGCGATCCCCGCGGCGTTGCCGAGCGTGCAGAGGCCTACCTGGCCTCCACCGGCATCGCCGACACCGCCTTTTTCGGTTCCGAAGCCGAGTTCTACATCTTCGACAACGTCCAGTACGAATCCTCCCCCAAGGGCAGCTTCTACAAGGTGGACTCCATCGAAGCTCCGTGGAACAGCGGCCGCGAGGAAGAGGGCGGCAACCTGGGCAACAAGACCCCCTACAAGGGCGGCTACTTCCCCGTTGCCCCGGTGGACAAGCAGGCCGACCTGCGCGACGCCATCAGCGTTGAGCTGGACAATGTGGGCCTCGAGGTCGAGCGCGCCCACCACGAGGTAGGCGGTGCCGGCCAGGCCGAGATCAACTACAAGTTCACCACCCTGACGCACGCCGCGGATGATCTGCAGAAGTTCAAGTACATCGTCAAGAACGTGGCCGATGCCTGGGGCAAGTCCGCCACGTTTATGCCGAAGCCGATCTTCGGCGACAACGGTTCGGGCATGCACTGCCACCAGTCGCTGTGGAACGGCGGCGAGCCGCTGTTCTACGACGAGAAGGGGTACGCCGGCCTGTCTGACCTGGCCCGCTGGTACATCGGCGGCCTGCTCAAGCACGCCTCCGCTGTCCTCGCCTTCACCAACCCGACGGTCAACTCCTACCGCCGCCTGGTCAAGGGCTTCGAAGCACCGGTGAACATGGTCTACTCGCAGGGCAACCGCTCCGCTGCCATCCGTATCCCGATCACCGGCTCCAACCCGAAGGCCAAGCGCCTCGAGTTCCGCGCGCCGGACCCCTCCTCCAACCCGTACCTGGCCTTCTCGGCCCAGCTGATGGCCGGTCTGGACGGCATCAAGAACCGCATCGAGCCGGCCGATCCGATCGACAAGGACCTCTACGAGCTTCCGCCCGAAGAGGCCAAGGACATCCAGAAGGCTCCGGGTTCCCTCGAGGAAGCCCTGGTCGCACTGGAGAACGACAACGAGTTCCTGCAGGCCGGCGGCGTGTTCACCCAGGACATGATCGACAGCTGGATCGCGTACAAACGCGAATTCGAGATCCTGCCGCTCGCCATGCGTCCGAACCCCTACGAGTACGAGCTCTACTACGGCGTCTAGTCGGTAAGAAGCGAAGAAACAGCAGGGCCGCACCAAACGGTGCGGCCCTGCTGCTGTTTTGCACCGGCCGGGCCGGGCAGTCGGACGATACGGGCCCAACCGGCGCCGTTGGGCTACAACGTGACGCCGTCGGGAAGCTGCGGAGCATCGAATTTCTGCCGTTCGCACTCAGCAGCCAGCTGCGGATAGGTTTCGGCAATCAGGTCCAGGATCCGGTTGCGGACCACCAGATAGGCCTCCCCCACCCCCACTACGCCCTTGAATTCCTTCAGCTCCTCTTCGTAGGAGGTCTGCTGGTGGCGCAGGTAGTTCACGGTCAGCCGGTTCAGCCGTGAGGGTGCCGTGGACAGGCTCGCCGGAGACTGCTTGCCCCGCAGCCGGCCGTTGAAGTGCTCAATGGCCTTGCGCTGCACGGTCTCCCACTGTTCGGGAACTATGCGCAGGTCCAGTGACTGCGCGACGGCGACGGCCGCCTTCTTTTTCACCAGGGCACGTTCGCGGGCGGCCAGCTGCCGGTTCCGTGAGGCTTCCCGGGCCTTCCGGTACTCCGGTGTCGCTTCAATTGCCTCCACCCGCTCCAGGGCGTAGAGCTTCATGGGTGCGGCCTTGCGGGAGAACGGGTTGCGCGCCGTTTTGTCCGGCTCGGGCAGGAACGTCTTGATCTGCCCGTCGGTCCAGCCTCGATCCTTCTTCAGGTCATTGGCAATAAGCATGCCCTCGCTGTTGGCCGGTTTGGGACGCGGCGGATGGTGTTTGCCTCTGGGCACGGTGCTCCTGCGGATAGTGAAGGGGTGTGCCCTCCATTCTAGGAGGCCTGGGGCCGTTGCCCGGAAAAGCACCCCGGACACCAAAACGCCGCCATCCCCGGTGAAGGGAACGACGGCGGAGACTTCCTTTGCGCTGCGCCCGCGGGCACCGCGGCATTCGGCCGGTGGTGTTACACGGCTGCTTCAGCGATAACCGGGTTCGGGGCCGGCTCTGCGTTCAGCATGGCGATCTCGGCAGCAGATACTCCCCCGGCTACCAGCGCGCAGCCCGCTGCAATAGCGGCGATCTGTGCGGTGATGCGGGACGAGGTGGTCCTGGTGCGCGTCGAGGCGACGTGCTTCAACATATAACTGATGCTCCCTTCGAGAGGCATGGTGGTACTCCGGGCACGGCGATAGCCGGGTTTCCGAAATGATGTGGCTTCAGTGCCGGAGTGGTGAGTGCTGCGGTTCGTCGCTCTGAGGCGGACCGCGGATTACAGGAGAGGCTGCGGCATGCTTTCGCGTGCTTGCATGCGTCTTTGCCTTCGGATCCTGTCCGCTATCAAGTTTAGGGCCATTGGCGCGGGCACTCAAGGCGGGGGCAGCCCCTGCCGGCGTAGATTAGGACACATGCCCGTACAGAGCGAACAGTTCCGCCTACCCGTTGGCGAGGGGAGGGTATCGGCGGTGTTCGCCCGCCCCGCGGACGCAACCGCCGTCGTCGCCGTCGCCCACGGCGCCGGCACGGGCATGGAGCATCCCTTCCTGACCGGGTTCACCGAGGCCCTGAACGACGGCGGTGCGGCCACGCTGCGCTTCAACTTCCCCTACCGGGAGGCGGGCAAGAAGTTTCCTGACAAGGCACCCGTAGCCGTCGAGGCCTGGAAGGCGGCCATGGACGCTGCCGTTGCCCGCGGCGGCGGTATGCCGGTATGGGCGGCCGGGAAGTCGTTCGGCGGACGGATGGCCTCCATGGCGGTGGCCGAGGGGATGCCTGCAGCGGGGCTGGTGTACCTGGGCTATCCGCTGCACCCGCCGGGGAAGCCGGAGAAGCTGCGGGACGAACACCTGTACGGGCTGACCCTGCCGATGCTGTTCCTCCAGGGCACCCGGGACCCGTTTGCACTGCCCGGCGAACTTGAACCGGTGGCGGAACGGATCGGGGCGAACGCGCACGTTGTGCGGGTCGAGGGCGGGAACCACTCCTTTGAAATCCGCGGCAACAAGCGTCCGCCCGAGGTGATCGGGGCAGCCCTGGCGGAGCCGGTGTTGCAGTTCATCCGCACCGGTACCGTCACCGCCTGACCCTGTTTTCCTGCCGTCTCCCCCGGGCCGCCTTACCGCAGCGAGTAGGTGAGCAGCGCGTTGCCAGAGGATGTGATCTGTGAACTCTTCAATTCCAGCCGGGTGGTGGGATCCTCCGGCCGGAAAAGCCGCTGCCCATCGCCCGCCACCACGGGGTGGACCATCAGGGTCAGTTCATCCAGCAGTCCGGCGAACAGCAGCTGCCGCACCACCGATATACTCCCCTGCACACCGATGGTGCCGCCTTCGGTGGTGCGCAGGTTCGCAACAAAACCCTCCAGGCCACCGTCGATGAGTGAGGAGTTCTCCCACTCCAGCGGTCCGTCCAAGGTACGGGAGGCCACGTACTTGCGTACCGGGTTGATGAACTGGCCGAACTCGTCGTCGTGCGAGGGATCCGGCCAGTAGGAGGCCCATTGCTCATAGGTGTTGCGGCCCATCAGCACCGTGTCCATGTCCGCCAACGCGGCCTCCATGGCGGGGCCCATGTCGTCGTCGAAGTGGTCGAACTGCCAGAGATTGGGTGATTCCACCACGCCGTCGACCGTGCTGAAGAGGGAAGAGGTTACCTTTCGCATGCCTACAGGCTGTTCGCACGGGGTCCCGGTGTCAACAGTGCGTGTGAGGTCGCCGGATCGTCGGTGCGCCGGTCTGCGGTGTGCCGGGGGCGGCGCGCGCCCGGCCTGCAGTAGTCTTCTGCGCAGGCGGGCAGATCCGATGGGGGCAGTGATGGCCAGTGTTGCGATGCGGATGCTCACCCCGTACCTGCGGTGGAGCCGGAAACCCCTGACCGCCACGGCCGAGCGGGCTGCGCAGCGGCTGGCGGCGCCCAAACATCCGTCACCCCCTCCGGGCCGGCTGCGCCGTAAATTCCCGGTCGGGCAGCGCAGCGTGGACGGGTTCACCTGCTATTCGGTCGCAGGTACGCCGGACCCGGGCGCCGGCCCGCGGTCAGCGGTGCTGTACCTGCACGGCGGCTCCTACACCAGTCCGATCACCGGCTGGCACTGGAGGTTCATTGCCCGGCTGGCGTCCGCCGGTCACCGGGTGGAGGTTCCGCTGTCTGGACTGGCTCCCCGGCACAACCACCGTGATGCGGTTCCCCTGCTGGCCGCTGTGTATCAGGAGCTGCTGAGGCAGCACGCTGCCGAAGACATCACCCTTATGGGCGATTCGGCGGGCGGCGGGCTGGCATTGGCCTTTGCCGAGCAGCTGCCGGCCCTGTCGCTGCCACAGCCGGGCAGGTTGGTGCTGCTGTCACCTTGGGTGGACCTGGCCATGCAGAACCCGGACCTGGCCGGCGTGGAAGCGCGCGACCCCTGGCTGAGCCGTACGGGTCTTCGTGTGTCCGCTGAGGCATGGGCCGACGGCGACCCGTTGGATGATCCCCGGATCAGCCCCCTGAACGGCAACCTCGCCGGATTGCCGCCCACCGATCTGTTCGCCGGAACCCGTGACCTGCCGTATCCGGATATCCGGCGACTGGAGGTGGCAATGCGGACGGCCGGCTGCCGGGTGTCCCTGCACGTCGCGGAGGGCGGCGTCCATGTCTACCCGCTCCTGCCCGTTCCGGAGGGCCGGGCGGCCCGGAAACAGATCCTGGCGGCACTCCGGCAGGCTTAAGCAGAACCGGCCCCCTGCGGGTGCAGGGGGCCGGTCCGCGCTCGGCAGGCCCGCCGGCGCGGACCTGACCGTGCTTAGCCCTACTTACGGGGCTGGGCCGGGTTGGTGGGATCGCCCTGTGACGGCGGGTTGATCTTCGGTCCCGTGGTGGCCGGCGACACCTTGGACCCGCCGGAGCTGGAAGACACTTCGGGGAGGTTCTCGGGCAGGCCGCCCTCGCTGGGCTCGGCCCCGTTCTGCAGGGCTTCCAGCCGGTGCTCCAGCACCTGGACGACCGGCAGCCGTTTGCCGTGCGCCTGTTCAAACGCGAGCAGCTCGGACACTGCGGACTCGTCGAGGGACGAGATCCGCGACGGCAGGGTGCCGAGCGGGATGTGGTCATAGTCGGGAAGGGGCAGGTTCTCGTGTGCAGGTGATTCACTCATGATGGTCCTCCTCCTGGGATAGGGCTTGATGAGTCAGCGCTAGCCGCGGATGTTGCGCGGGTCGTGGCCGTAGCTGTTCTTCTGGCCGATCCGCCCGTCCTCGTTCTTGAGGATGTGCTCCACCCGGTCGCGGCGGGCGGCTTCGCGTCCTACGACGCCGGCCTCGGCCTTGGTGCCGCCCACAAAGAATGCGCGGGAGCTTCCCTGCCGGCGGTTCTTCCACTTTCCGTCTTCGTAATACGTCTCGACATCTCCGGTTGGCATGAATTCCATCCTTCCCTCGATTCGGATAATCAGCAACCTTATCGTTACCGGCGGGGGGAATGGCAAATCGGCCAGAACATCAGCGAAGGCCTGCCGGCAGTCCCACTTCGTCCGGGTCCATGTCCGGCCGCGTGCGCACAAACCGCAGCGCATGCCGGAAAGAGGTGCCGGCAAAGGCGGTGTCTGCGGACACTTCCACCACCAGGGGTTCCACCCGGACGATCCGCGTGGGTTCCGCTCCCCCGTTGAACCGGTCCATGGCCGCAGACTTAATCGTTTCCGGCCACGGTTGGTCCCTGCCGGCGGCTGCCAGGGACGCAGTCAGACCGGGCCGCGGCCGGCTTCAGCGGGGCAGTTCGCCCGACATTCCGCAGCTCGCCGTCGATGCCGGCAACACGGAAACCGTCCCATTTGGGTTCATAAAGCCCCCCGGGCAGCGTCCCGGGGCCGGGCAGCCGCTCCACCGGGCGGGCGAGGGCGGGTTCGTATTCCCTGACCGGCCCGGTTGCTGGTCCCGAAGCCACGCTCTAGTCCGGAAGAACCGGTCCGCGCGTTCCGGATCCCGCTTTTCTGCCCGGACTGGCAGTTGCTCCGGCGTCCGCTGTCTCTTTGGCGAGCACCTCAGCGGCAACCACCCGGTAGGCAACCCGGTTGGCGCGAACTGCACCGGTCAGGACGAGGACCAGCACCAGCAGGGAGCCCGACACCACCACCAGGCCCAGCAGCGCCTCATCCCGTCCGCGGAAAACCAACGCGAACACCCCCATGGCGGCGAACACAGCCGCCGCCGCATGGGTCGGGACCCGGGCAGCGCGATGACCGGCAAGCCACGCCGCCTCGGACCTGGTCACCCACCCCGCCCGGATGCCTATCAGGGAGTTAACCCCCGTGCGTCCCCTGGCGGTGGTCTCAGCGGCCCACGAAAGCACGGCACCGCATCCAAGCAGAAAAACTCCGGTCATCATCATCCCCATACGGGGAGTCTAGCGGCTGCGGGAAGGCTTCGGACACAGCTTCCGCATCGTTCCTGTTACCGATAACGGTCCTACGGCGTGCGCTCGTACCGCCAGCGCGTACCGTCCATCAGCAGCCGGTGCCGGGCGGCGGACGGCGAGCCCGCGACGTCGTACTCCGCGTCGCCCTCCCAGGCCACCACCGTGCCGGGCGCATAGCCGGGCAGCGGACGGGTGCGGAAGGTTTCGGGCTCTGTTGCCGCGATGCGGGCCAGCGCCGCGTCGGCCGCCTCATCGTTGCGGAGGCTGTTCAGCGTCACCCAGGTGGGCGGAACCAGCTGCATCAGGCCGTTGGCGTGCCGGTCCAGGGCTTCGGCAGGCGACAGCCAGAGGTGGTTCAGCAGTTCCCCCGGATTCAGGCGGATCTCGCCGTCGGGCGCCATCGCGGCAAAAAACCAGGTCTGGTAGCGGCGCGGAATGTTGTCCGGCGGAAACCAGCAGGACAATGCCGTGAGGGCCTCCGGCTGCAGCTGCAGCCCGGTTTCCTCTTCGGTTTCGCGGATGCCGGCACGGCGGGCGGCCTCGGCCTCGGGCTCGCCGGCCCGGCGGTCGCCGGGATCCACCCGCCCGCCGGGAAATACCCAGGCACCGCCGAAGGATCCCGCCGTGGGGCGTTCCAGCAGCAGGACCTCGGGGCCGGCGTCGGAATCCCTCAGCAGGACAACAGTGGCCGCCGTACCGGTGAGTTCACTCATGCGAAGAAGCATAGCGAATCACCGTCGGCGGCCACTGCTGTGAAGACGGGAGGTCCCGGAAGGCTAGAGCACCTTGGCGAGGAAGTCCTGCAGGCGCGGGGCCTGCGGGTTGCCGAACAGCTGCTCGGGAGAGTTTTCCTCCACGATGTATCCGTCGGCCATAAAGATGACCCGGTCGGCCACCTCACGGGCGAAGCCCATCTCATGGGTAACCACCACCATGGTCATGCCCTGCTTGGCGAGATCACGGATAACCTGCAGCACTTCGCCCACCATCTCGGGGTCCAGCGCCGACGTCGCCTCATCGAAAAGCATGATGTCCGGCTTCATGGCCAGGGCACGGGCAATGGCCACGCGCTGCTTCTGGCCGCCCGAGAGCTGCGCGGGGCGGGCGTGGGCCTTGTCGGCCAGGCCCACCCGGTCCAGCAGGTCCAGCGCAGTCTTGCGGACCTCGGCCTTGGACGCCTTCTTCAGCTGGACCGGTGCCAGCATGATGTTCTCCAGCACCGTCATGTGCGGGAACAGGTTGAAGTGCTGGAACACCATGCCGATGTGCTGGCGGACCGAGTTCAGGTCCACCTTGGGATCGGTGAGGTTAACGCCGTTGACCGTCACCGTGCCACCGGTGATGTCTTCCAGCTTGTTCAGGCAGCGCAGGAACGTGGACTTGCCGGATCCGGAGGGGCCGATAACGCAGACCACTTCGCCTTCGGCCACGGCCACGTCCAGGCCCTTGAGGACCTCGTTGGTGCCGTAGGACTTGCGCAGTCCAATGGTTTCGATCTTGCTCACTTGTTAAACCTCTTATCCAGGACGTCCGCCAGCTTGGTCAGCAGCGTAATGACGATGAAGTACAGGGCCGCCACAATGATGAGGACCTCCGCGGTGCGGAAGTTCACGGCGTAAATCTGCTGGCCCTGGTAGGTCAGCTCCGCGAAGCCGATGACGGCCAGCAGCGAGGTGTCCTTCAGCGTGATGACGAACTGGTTGATGAATGACGGCGTCATGATCTTGATGGCCTGCGGAATGATGACCTTCTGCATGGTCTTGACGTAGCCAAGGCCCAGGCTGCGGGCTGCTTCCATCTGGCCGGGGTCCACGGACTGGATGCCGCCGCGGACAATCTCGGTCATGTAGGCGCCGGCGTTCAGGCTCAGCGTCAGCACACCGGCAGTCAGCACGTCCACGGGACGGTCGATGATCTGCGGCAGGCCGAAGTAGAAGAAGAAGGCCTGCACCAGGACCGGGGTGCCGCGGAAGATGCTGACGTAAACGGAGGCGATGCCGCGCAGCACCTTGAAGCTGCCGACCTTCAGGAAGCCGAACACCACGCCCAGGATCAGGGCGAAGAACAGCGAGAGGGCGGTGGCCAGAAGGGTCAGGCCGAGGCCCTTGGCGAACGCCGGGGCGTTGTCCGTTACCAGGGTCCAGAAGCTGGAATCCGTGGCGCCGGCCTCGAGGTAGGTGTCCAGGATTTCCTGGTACTCGCCGCTTTCCTTCAGTTCGGCCAGGCCGGTGTTGAAGGCCGCCAGCAACTCGGCGTTGGTGCCCTTGTTGACGGCAAACCCGTAGGAGCTGCCGGCTTCCTTCTCCGTGACGGTCTTGAGTCCGTTGCCGGACTTCACGCCGTACGCGAGCACGGGGTAGTCGTCGAACACGGCCACCGATCCGCCGGCCTTGACGTCGTCGTACATCTGCGCGGACTGGGCGAAGGCAACCACTTCAAAGCCATACTGGCCCTTGATGGAGTCGGCGAAGGTCTGCCCTTCAGTGCCGGTCTTCACCGCTACGCGCTTGCCGCGCAGGTCCTCGTAGCCCTTAACGTCGTTGTTGTTCTCGGCTACGGCCATCTGGATGCCGGATTCGAAGTACGGGTCCGAGAAGTCGAAGACCTGCCGGCGCTCATCCGTAATGGACATACCGGCAATCACGCCGTCCACCTGGTTGGACTGCAGAGACTGCAGCGCAGCGTCAAAGCCCAGGGACTGGATTTCGACGTCGAAGCCTTCAGCATCCGCGATGGCGTTCATCAGGTCCATGTCGATGCCGACGAGTTCACCGTTCTCCCGGAACTCGAAAGGTGCGAACGTGGTGTCCGTGCCGATGACGAAGGTTTCACCCTCGACGCTGTCCGCCGCGAAAGCCCCGGCCGCAGGTACGCCAAGCAGCAAGGCCAACGTTGCGAGGAATGCGGTCAGCGGTACGGCCAGTTTAGCCGGGCCCTTAAAAGCCCGTTTGCCACTAAGCAAAATAAACGTCTCCTAGCTCTTTCACTGCGGCTGGCGCCGCAAATGCCCCCATAGAGCCTACCTAGACCAGTGGCAATGCAACGAACCGAAAGGCCCGCCGGAAGTGTGACCTACGCCCCGTATCCGTAGAAATACCGTTCGAAGACCGCCCGGGCATGCCGGGTGTCGCGCAGGTAGTCTTCCTCCAAAACCCCACCCTGACCTGCACCGTAACCGCACCAGCGGGCCACGGCGTCCAGCTCGCGGCGGGAGGAGGGCAGGACGTCGGGGTTCCGTCCGCCCCGGATAACATTTGCGCTTCGGATCCGGCTGGCCAGCAGCCAGGCGTGCCTCAGGGTGGCCACGTCGGCGGCCGGCAACAGCTGCGCGGACTCAATGGCATCCAGCGCGGGCAGGGTCGCGGTGGTCCGCAGCTCCGGGATCCTGCGGGCATGCTGCAGCTGCAGCAGCTGCACCAACCACTCGACGTCGCTCAGCCCTCCGCGGCCCAGCTTGAGCTGGCGGGAGGGGTCGGCTCCGCGGGGCAGCCGTTCGGACTCGACGCGGGCCTTGATACGGCGGATCTCCCTGACGTCGTTGGCTGTGACGTCCTCCGGGTAGCGCAAGGGGTCGATCAGGGCCATAAACTCCTCGCCCAGGTCATCGCTGCCGGCCATGGGCCGGGCCCGCAGGAGAGCCTGCGCTTCCCAGATCAGCGACCACCGTCCGTAGTAGCCCCGGTAGGACTCCAGGCTGCGGACCAGCGGACCCTGCCGCCCCTCGGGCCTCAGGCCTGCATCCAATACCAGGGGCCGTTCGGCCAGGACTGCCGGGGTGCACGGCTGCTGCAGGAACGTGGAGATAGAGGAGACGATTTTTTCGGCCTGGGCCTGCGCGGCGGCGGGATCCGCGCCCGGCAGGGGCCGGTGGACGTACATAACGTCCGCGTCGGAACCGTAGCCGATTTCGCGCCCGCCCTGCCGACCCATGGCCACCACCAGCAGGTCGGTCAGTTTCCCGCTGTTGCCGAAGACCTCGCCCTCCGCCACGTGGAGCGCCCCGAGCACCGCGGCACGGTCGGCGTCGGCCAGTGCCCGGCCCACATCCTGCTGGCTGAGCAGGCCCGCACTGTCGGCGATGGCGATGCGCAGCATCTCGCGGCGCCGGATCAGGCGGATCAGGCGCATGGCTTCCCCTGCGACGGGGTGGCGGGACATCTTGGACCGGATCTCCTGCCACTGCGCCTCGAAGGACACCGGCACCAGGTCCTTGTCGGAACCGAGCCAGGCGGTGGACTCCGGGGACACCTCCAGCAGGTCGGTGATGAACCGGCTCGAGGACAGGATGGAGCACAGCCGCTCCCCCGCTGCCGAGGAGTCACGCAGCATGCCAAGGTACCAGTGCGTGTCGCCCAGGTTCTCGCTGAGCCGGCGGAAACCCAGCAGGCCGGCGTCGGGGTCCACGCCGTCCGCCAGCCAGGCCAGCAGCACCGGCAGCAGCTGGCGCTGCAGCGCCGCGCGCCGGCTGACGCCCACGGTCAGGGACTCAATATGCCGCATGGCTCCGCGGGGATCGGCGTAGCCGAGTGCAGCCAGCCGGGCCTGGGCGGCTTCAGGGCTGAGCCGGACTTCATCGGCACTGAGGTTCGAGGCGGTACTCAGCAGCGGCCGGTAGAAGATGCTTTCATGCAGCTGCCGGACCAGGCGCTTGGTGCGCTGCCACTGTTCCCGCAGCCGGTCCGCGCTTGGCCGTTCCACGGAAAGGGAGCCGGCGCTGGCCTTCGCCAGGACCCGCAGGGCAGTCTCGCTCTCGGGCATCAGGTGGGTGCGGCGCATATGCACCATCTGGATGCGGTGCTCCAGGACCCGCAGGTACCGGTAAGACTCGTCCAGGGCCCGCGCATCCGTCCGGCCGACATAGCCGGCGTCGCTGAGCGCGGCAATAGCGGCGGTGGTGCCGCGTACCCGCAGCGACTCATCAATCCGTCCGTGCACCAGCTGCAGCAGCTGCACCGTGAACTCGACGTCGCGCAGCCCGCCGCTGCCCAGCTTCAGCTGCCGGGCTTCCTCATGGGCGGGAATGTTCTGGGTGACGCGCCGGCGCATGGCCTGCACCGACTCCACGAAGCCGTCCCGTTCCGAACTGCTCCAGATCAGCGGCGCGACGGCTTCCTCGTAACGCCGGCCGAGGTCCGGATCCCCTGCCATCGCACGCGCCTTGAGGAGGGCCTGGAACTCCCAGCTGTGGGCCCACCGCTGGTAGTAGGACAGGTGTGAGTCCAGGGTGCGTACCAGCGGCCCGTCCTTGCCTTCGGGGCGGAGGTTGGTGTCCACTTCCCACAGCGGCGGCTCGGGAGCGGCGGCGTTGATGGCACGTGAAATCCCGGCCGCCAGCGCGGTGCCGATGGCCGTTGCCCGCTGATCCGGTATCCCGGACGCTTCGATGACGTAGATGACGTCCACATCTGAGATGTAGTTCAGTTCCCGCGCACCGGCCTTGCCCATGCCGATCACCGCAAGCTTCACCGCGGAGATTTCCTCGGCGGAATGGCTGGCAGCCAGTTCCGCACGGGACACCGCCAGCGCGGCCTCCAGCGCCGCGCCGGCGAGGTCCGCCAGTTCGCGTCCGGCCGCGGGCAGGAAGTCGGTCGGCGACGCCGCCCCGAGGTCGCGGACGGCCAGGTCCAGCAGATGCCGGCGGTAGCACGAACGAAGCGCCACATACGCTTCGGTGCCGGTCAGGCCGGCCACGGGGGCGGTGCCGCTGCCTGCATGGACGGCGTCCAGCAGCGACGCCCGCAGCGCCGGCCCGTCCGTGCTGCCCGGCTCGGCGCGCAGCGTGCGCTGCAGCACCGACACGTCCTGCGGATGGCGCATCAAAAACTCCGCCAGGGCCTCCGAGGCGCCCAGCAGCCGGAACAGGGCCTCGCCCTGCTCCTCCCCTGCGTTGACCAAATCCACCAGTTCCGGGGCGCGGCCGATCAGGCGCACCAGGGACTGCAGGGCCAGGTCGGGGTCCGCCGAGAAGTTGAACCCGGCAAACAGGGCATCCTCGTCCACCGGTTCCAGTTCGCGGGCAGCCAGGAAACGGGTGCTCTTTTCCAGGTCGTGGAACCCCGTGGCGATCATCCGCCGGGTCAGGCTCATAGTGGCGCGCCTTCCCCTAGAGGATGCCCAGGTTCTTCTGCAGTTCGAACCGGGTCACGTGCTGGCGGTATTCGTTCCAGTCGGCGCGCTTGTTGCGCAGGAAGTTCTCGAAGACCTGCTCGCCGAGGATGTCGGCCACCAGTTCGGATTCCTCCATCACGCGTACCGCGTCATGCAGCGAGGCCGGCAGCGGGTCATGGCCCATGGCGCGGCGTTCGGCCGCGCTCAGGGACTCAATGTCGTCCTCGGCACCCGGCGGCAGGTCGTAGCCTTCCTCGATGCCCTTGAGGCCGGCGCCCAGCAGCACGGCGTAGGACAGGTACGGGTTGGCAGCGGAATCGATGCCGCGGTATTCGATGCGCGCGGACTGCCCCTTGTTCGGCTTGTAGAGGGGGACACGCAGCAGCGCGGAACGGTTGTTGTGGCCCCAGGAGAGGTAGCTGGGGGCTTCCCCGCCGCCCCAGAGGCGCTTGTACGAGTTCACGAACTGGTTGGTGACCGCGGTGAACTCGGGAGCGTGGCGCAGGATGCCCGCCATGAACTGGCGTGCCGTCTTGGACAGCTGGAATTCGGCGCCGGCTTCGAAGAATGCGTTGGTGTCGCCCTCGAACAGCGAGAAGTGGGTGTGCATGCCCGAGCCGGGATGGTGGGAGAAGGGCTTGGGCATAAAGCTCGCGTAGCAGTCGGTCATCAGGGCCACTTCTTTGACAACCGTGCGGAAAGTCATGATGTTGTCCGCGGTCTGCAGCGCGTCGGCGTAGCGCAGGTCAATCTCGTTCTGGCCGGGACCGGCTTCGTGGTGGCTGAACTCCACGGAAATGCCCACCGCTTCAAGCATGGACACCGCGGTACGGCGGAAGTCCTGGGCAACCCCGCCGGGGACGTGGTCGAAGTAACCGGCCCGGTCCACGGGTACCGGTTCGCCGTCCGCATCCAGCTGGTCCGACTTGAGCAGGTAGAACTCAATCTCGGGGTGGGTGTAGCAGGTGAAGCCCATGTCGGCGGCCTTGGCAAGCTGGCGTTTGAGCACGTTGCGCGGATCGGCGGCCGAGGGCTGCCCGTCCGGGGTAAGGATGTCGCAGAACATCCGCGAGGTCTGCTCCTCGTCACCGCGCCAGGGCAGGATCTGGAATGTGGACGGATCCGGCTGGGCCAGCATGTCGGATTCGAAGATCCGGGCCAGGCCCTCGATCGAGGAGCCGTCAAAACCCAGGCCTTCTTCGAAGGCGCCTTCCACTTCCGCCGGTGCCAGCGCCACGGATTTCAGGGAACCCACGACGTCGGTAAACCACAACCGCACAAACCGGACATCGCGCTCTTCAATGGTGCGCAGAACGAATTCCTGCTGGCGGTTCATCCTTACCTTCTTTCCTGTACCCGGGCGAGACATGTGAAACCTTCTTCACTCTACCTACGTACTTCGGATTTCGGCCGCAGCGCGACGCATCCGCCCGTTGCGTTACGCACCGCACGCTGCGGGCGGGCCGGTCCCGCAAGTGCGTTCTTTAGTAGGCTCGAGTCATGACCAGTGCCGAACAGCCTTCCCCGTACGCCTCCGGAGCCGCGGACTCCACAGCGCCTGCCGCGCCGCCGCTGAAGAAAATCCGCATTTCGCACCTGCAGCAGCTCAAGGACACCGGCGGCCGGTTTGCCATGCTCACCGCCTATGACCAGTACGCCGCCGGAATCTTTGACGAGGCAGGCATCGAGGTCCTGCTGGTGGGAGACTCGGCCGCGAACAACGTGATGGGCCACGCCACCACGCTGCCCATCACCATGGACGAAATGATTGTCTTCGCGCGGTCCGTCACGGCCGGCGCCAAGCACGCCCTGGTGGTTTGCGACCTGCCCTTCGGCTCCTATGAGGTCTCCCCCGCCCAGGCGATCGAGTCCTCGGTGCGGCTGATGAAGGAAGGGCTGGTGCACGCGGTCAAGATGGAGGGCGGCCGGCACTACGTGGACCACGTCCGTGCCATGACGGCCGCCGGCATTCCGGTGATGGCCCACGTCGGGTTCACCCCGCAGGCCGAACACGCACTGGGCGGCTACAAGGTCCAGGGACGCGGCGACGCCGGTGCGGCCGTGGTCCAGGACGCCGTCGCCCTCGCCGAAGCCGGGGCCTTCTGCGTGCTGATGGAAATGGTGCCCGCGGATGTGGCCGCCGACGTCGACGCCGCCGTCCGGGTGCCGACCATCGGGATCGGTGCCGGCAACGCCACCACCGGGCAGGTGCTCGTCTGGCAGGACATGGCCGGACTGCGCGGCGGCAGGCAGCCGCGCTTCGTCAAGGCGTTCGCGGACCTGCGCACCGAGCTGTCCCGGGCCGCGAAGGAATACGCGGACGAGGTCCGCAGCGGCGCCTTCCCCGGACCGGAACACAGCTTCTAGGCCGGCACGGCCCGGGGGTCCGCGCCGGTCAGTTGTCTTCGTCCGCGTCCCAGGCCTTGTTCCGCGCCTGGACCTTCTGCAGCGCCAGTTCCGCCTCTTCCCGGGTGGGGTAGGGTCCCAGCAGTTTCGTCCAGTCGGACTGCGGGCCCTCCTCCACCTCGTGCGTCACAACGTTGAACCAGAAATCGGCCATGGGTGTCCTCCTGCAGCTGTTGTCTTTGGCTTTTGCTCGTCCCCCGGCCGGAGCCGCTGGCGATAGGATCGATGGTATGCCCCAAAAACTTGCCACAGCACCTGTCGGACATCTTTCGCCCGGGACCGTGAGCCCCCGGCTGCGGGTTCCGGCGTCGATTCCCCGTCCCGAATATGTGGACAAGGAAGCCCCCACCCCGTTCACCGGCTCCGAGGTCAAGTCCGCCGAGACCATCGAGAAGATCCGGATTGCCAGCAAGGTGGCCGCGCAGGCCATCGTCGAGGTGGGCCGGCATATCGCCCCGGGCGTCACCACGGACGAACTGGACCGGGTGGGCCACGAGTTCCTCCTGGACCACCACGCCTATCCCTCCACGCTGGGCTACCGCGGCTTCCCGAAGTCCCTGTGCTCCTCCATCAACGAGGTCATCTGCCACGGCATCCCGGACAGCACGGAACTGGCGGACGGTGACATCATCAACATCGACATCACCGCATACATGGACGGGGTGCACGGCGACACCAACTGGACGTTCCTGGTGGGTGACGTGGACGAAGAGTCCCGCCTGCTGGTGGAGCGTACGCAGGAGTCCCTGCGCCGGGCCATCAAAGCCGTTGCGCCTGGACGCGAAATCAACGTCATCGGCCGTACCATCGAGTCCTACGCCAAGCGCTTCGGCTACGGAGTGGTGCGCGATTTCACGGGCCACGGCGTGGGCGAGGCGTTCCACACCGGCCTGATCATCCCGCACTACGACGCCGCACCGGCGTACAGCAGGCTGATTGAACCGGGAATGGTGTTTACCATTGAACCAATGCTCACTCTCGGCACCATTGAGTGGGACATGTGGGATGACAACTGGACAGTTACGACCAAGGATCGCAAGCGCACCGCGCAGTTCGAGCACACCCTGCTCGTCACTGAGGACGGCGCCGAAGTTCTGACCCTTCCCTAATCCGCAGACCCGAGCTCAGAACTACTACTGGAGAACCATGGCCAAGAAGCATAAGTCCGGCAAGCACGAGGCCGTCATCGGAATTGATATCGGCGGCACCGGCATCAAGGGCGGCATTGTCGACCTCGCCAAGGGCAAGCTGATTGGCGACCGTTTCCGCATTCCCACCCCGCAGCCGGCCACCCCCGAAGCGGTGGCAGGCGTGGTAGGTCAGATCGTCGCAGAGCTCTCCTCCCGCCCGGACGGGCCGGGCCCCGATGTCCCGGTTGGTGTCACCTTCCCGGCCATCATCTCGCACGGCATCGCCCGCTCTGCGGCCAACGTGGACAAGAGCTGGGTGGACACCGACGTCGACGCACTGCTGACCAAGGCGCTCGGGCGTGACGTCCAGGTGATGAACGACGCCGACGCCGCCGGCCTGGCCGAGGCACGCTACGGTGCCGGCCGTGAAGTGGACGGCACCGTGCTGGTCATCACCCTGGGCACCGGCATCGGTTCCGCGCTGATCTACAAGGGCGTGCTGATTCCCAACGCCGAGCTGGGCCACCTGGAGATCGACGGGCACGACGCCGAGACCAAGGCATCCGCCTCGGCCCGGGAACGTGACGGGATCAGCTGGGAAGAGTACTCCAAGCGGCTGCAACGCTACTTCTCGCACGTGGAGTTCCTCTTCTCCCCCGACCTGTTCGTGATCGGCGGCGGCATCTCCAAGCGCAGCGAGGACTTCCTGCCGATGCTGGAACTGCGCACCCCCATGGTGACCGCCAACCTGAAGAACAACGCCGGCATTGTCGGTGCCGCGCTGCAGGCGGCCCTGCACTTCAAGTACATCAAGTAGCGGGCCTGCCAGAGCGTAAAAGAGGCCGGGGCACGGAAAAGCGGCGGAAGGAATACTCCTTCCGCCGCTTTCTATGTCCGTGATGCGCCTACTGGGCCGTCAGCGGCCGCTGTGCTCCCGACGGCACCCGGCCGTGGTTCTCCCGAGCCTCGGCCCGCAGCTTCTCAATGGCTGTTTCGAAGTCCTCAAGGGAATCGAAGGACTGGTAGACGCTCGCGAAGCGCAGGTACGCCACCTGGTCCAGCTTCTGCAGCGGAGTCAGGATGGCCAGGCCCACCTCGTTCGCGTCGATCTCCGCCACGCCGCTGGCGCGGATGGACTCCTCCACTTCCTGTGCCAGCATGGCCAGGTCGTCTTCGCTGACCGGACGGCCCTGGCACGCCTTGCGGACACCGTTGATGACCTTGCTGCGGCTGAACGGCTCGGCCACCCCGGAACGCTTGATCACGCTGAGGCTGGTGGTCTCCACCGTGGAGAACCGGCGCCCGCATTGGGGGCACTGGCGGCGGCGGCGGATGGCGGATCCGTCGTCGGCCAGGCGGCTGTCCACGACGCGGGAATCTGCGTTGCGGCAAAACGGACAGTACATGTCCCGTCCTTTCGCGAAGGGGCCTTATGGTGCTCCCAACTATAGGGCGAACAGCGGGCCGCAACCAAGCGGAGCACCACAACATGTAGTAGGTAGTCCTACTACATGTTGCGGGCACACCGGCAGCTACTCGAAGCGGACCGTGACAGCGTCACCGTGGGCGGGCAGGTCTTCCGCGACGGACAGCGCCACAATGTCCGCACTGACCTCCTGCAGGGCCTCCCTGTTGTAGTTCACGACCTGGATGGCACGCATAAAGGTGGTGACATTCAGGCCGGAGGAGAAGGCCGCCGTGCCGCCGGTGGGCAGCACGTGGTTGGAGCCGGCACAGTAATCACCCAGGCTGACCGGGCTGTAGTTGCCCACGAAAATGGCACCGGCATTGCGGATCCGCGCCGCGACTGCTGCTGCGTCGGCGGTCTGGATCTCCAGGTGCTCGGCAGCGTAGGCGTCACAGACGGCTATGCCCTGCTCCAGTCCGTCCACCAGGATCACGCCCGACTGGGCACCGGACAGCGCCGTGGCCACCCGTTCGCTGTGCTTGGTCTCCCGGACCTGGCGGCTGAGCTCGGCCCGGACCTTCTCCGCCAGGGATTCGGAGGCGGTAACCAGCACCGAGCCGGCGTTCGGATCATGCTCGGCCTGGCTGACCAGGTCCGCTGCCACCAGCCGGGGGTCGGCCGTGTCATCGGCCAGGACCATGATCTCGGTGGGTCCGGCTTCGGAGTCGATGCCCACCACACCCTTGACCAGCCGCTTGGCGGTGGCCACGAAAACGTTGCCCGGTCCGGTGACCACGTCGACCGGCAGGATGGCCGGGTTGTCGCCGTCGCCGCGCACGCCGTAGGCGAAGGCGGCGATGGCCTGCGCACCGCCCACCGCGTAGACCTCGGTAATGCCCAGCAGCTTCGCGGCCGCCAGGATGGTCGGGTGCGGCAGTCCGCCGAACTCCTTCTGCGGCGGGGAGGCCAGGGCCAGCGACTCAACCCCGGCGGCCTGGGCCGGAACCACATTCATGATCACCGAGGACGGGTAGACCGCGAGCCCGCCGGGAACATAGAGTCCCACCCGCGAAACGGGCAGCCACTTGTGTGCCAGCACCGCCCCGGGGCGGATTTCCACCTCGGCATCGGCGGGGCGCTGGGCCCTGGCGAAGGTCCGGGTCCGTTCGATGGCCGTTTCCAGGGCGGCCCGGACGGACGCATCCAGATGTTCCAGCGCTGCATCGAGGGCTTCCCCGGGCACCCGGACCTGATGCTGCTCGACGCCGTCGAACCGCTGCGCAAGTTCGGTCAGGGCGGCAAAACCCCGGGTGCGCACGTCGGTGATGATGGCGGCGACGGCGTCCGAGGCGGCGTCGAACGTGGTCTCGGCGCGCGGCATGGCACCTTTGAGCTCCGCGGGGCTCAGGTGCTGCCCGCGCAGGTCGATGGTGCGGAACGAGTCAAAGTCTGCTTCGGAACTGGTTGGATTCACGTGCATTATTCTACCCAGCAGCTCTTGCCGGGCCCCCACCCGTTCCGGTTTGCGTCGCCGCGCTGCCGGTCCGTGCCCTACCCGTCCAGGCAGGCCGGACCCAGCAGCACCTTCAGGTCCCCGAACAGGGACGGAGTGGGATTGACCCGCATGTCCACACCCAGCTTCATCACTTCCACGGTGCGGGATCCGTTCAGCCGGATCTGCACCTCCGAGGTACCCGGATGGGTTCGCAGCACGTCGCCCAGCTGTGAGACCACGGTTTCGGTGGCCTTGTACGTCGCCATGGAAATGACCACCGGTCCGGAGTGCCCTTCACTGAGGTCAGGCACGGTCAGTTCCTGTGCGTTCAGGGTCACGGCACCGTCGTCGCGGCGCTGGAGCCGGCCGCGGACCACCACAATCAGGTCCTCGGCCAGCACAGCCGCAATCGGCCCGTAGACCTGGCCGAAGAACATGACTTCCATGGACCCGGCAAGGTCCTCGATCTCACACCGCGCGTAGGCATTGCCGCTGTTCTTGGCGATGCGCCGCTGCAGCGAGGTGATCATGCCCGCGATGGTGACGATGGCGCCGTCGGGCGGGCCTTCCTCCCCCACGATGTTGGTAATGGTGGAGTCGGCGTGCTGGCTGAGGATGCCCTCCAGGCCCTGCAGCGGATGGTCCGAGACGTACAGGCCCAGCATGTCGCGCTCGAAGGAGAGCTTGTCCTTCTTCTCCCACTCCGGCAGGTCCGGAATGTCGATGCTGATCGAGTCTTCCGGCTCCTGGTCGCTGATGGCGGCAAACAGGTCAAACTGCCCCACGGCCTCATTGCGTTTGAGGACCACCACGGAGTCAATGGCCTCTTCATGGATCATTGCCAGCGGGCGGCGGGCATGGCCCATGGAGTCGAAGGCGCCGGCCTTGATCAGCGACTCGATGGTCCGCTTGTTGCACACCACGGCCGGGACCTTCATCAGGAAGTCCTTGAAGTTGGTGTAGGCGCCCTTCTCTTCGCGGGCAGCCACCATGGCCTGGACCACGTTGGCGCCCACGTTGCGGATGGCGCCCATGCCGAAGCGGATGTCCTTGCCCACAGGGGTGAAGTTCACCGAGGACTCGTTCACGTCCGGCGGCAGCACCGTGATGCCCATCTTGCGGCACTCGTTCAGGTACATGGCCAGCTTGTCCTTGTCATCGCCCACGGAGGTGAGCAGGGCAGCCATGTATTCGGACGGGTAGTGCGCCTTGAGGTACGCGGTCCAGTAGGAGACCAGACCGTAGGCGGCCGAGTGGGCTTTGTTGAAGGCGTAGTCGGAGAACGGCAGCAGGATGTCCCAGAGCGCCTTGATGGCGGCCTCCGAGTACCCGCGGTCCACCATGCCCTGGTGGAACCCGGCGTACTGCTTATCCAGTTCGGACTTCTTCTTTTTACCCATGGCACGGCGGAGGATGTCTGCCTGGCCGAGCGAGAAGCCGGCCACCTTCTGGGCAATGGCCATCACCTGCTCCTGATACACGATCAGGCCGTAGGTGGTATCCAGGATCTCCCGGAGCGGCTCCTCCAGCTCGGGGTGGATCGGGGTGATTTCCTGCACCCCGGTCTTGCGCAGGGCGTAGTTGGTGTGCGAGTTGGCGCCCATCGGGCCCGGCCGGTACAGGGCGATGACGGCGGAAATGTCTTCGAAGTTATCCGGGCGCATCAGCTTGAGCAGGGAGCGCATGGGCCCGCCGTCGAGCTGGAACACGCCCAGGGTGTCACCGCTGGCCAGCAGGTCGTAGGAACCCTTGTCGTCCAGTTCCAGGTGCTCCAGATCCAGGTCGATGCCCTGGTTGGCCTTGATGTTCTCGATCGCGTCGGAAATGATCGTCAGGTTCCTCAGGCCGAGGAAGTCCATCTTGATCAGGCCCAGGCCTTCGCAGGTCGGGTAGTCGAACTGCGTGATCACCTGCCCGTCCTGCTCGCGCTTCATGATCGGGATGATGTCGATCAGCGGGTCGGAGGACATGATGACGCCGGCGGCGTGCACGCCCCACTGGCGCTTCAGGCCTTCCAGGCCCAGGGCGGTGTCGAAGACGCGCTGGGAGTCGGGATCGGATTTGAGCAGCTCGCGCAGTTCGTCGGCTTCGCCGTAGCGTTTGGCGTCCTTGTTGTGCACGTCCTGCAGGGACAGGCCCTTGCCCATGACGTCCGGCGGCATGGCCTTGGTCAGCCGCTCGCCCACGGAGAACGGGTAGCCCATCACGCGGGAGGAGTCCTTCAGCGCCTGCTTGGCCTTGATGGTGCCGTAGGTGACGATCATGGACACGCGGTCCGCGCCGTACTTCTCGGTGACGTAGTGGATCACCTCGGAGCGGCGCCGGTCATCGAAGTCGACGTCGAAGTCAGGCATCGACACACGGTCCGGGTTCAGGAAGCGCTCGAAGATCAGCCCGTGGTTCAGCGGGTTCAGGTCGGTGATGCGCATGGCGTAGGCCACCATGGACCCTGCACCGGAGCCACGCCCCGGTCCCACGCGGATGCCGTTGTTCTTGGCCCAGTTGATGAAGTCGGCCACCACCAGGAAGTAGCCCGGGAAGCCCATCTGGGTGATGATGCCGATTTCGTACTCGGCCTGCTTGCGGACATCGTCGGGGATGCCCTTCGGGAACCGGTAGTGCAGGCCGGTTTCAACTTCCTTGATGAACCAGGATTCCTCGTTTTCCCCGGGCGGGCAGGGGAAGCGCGGCATGTAGGACGCCTTGGTGTTGAATTCGACGTCGCATCGCTCGGCAATGAGCAGCGTGTTGTCGCAGGCCTCGGGGTAGTCGCGGAAGATGGCCCGCATTTCCTCCGGGGACTTCAGGTAGAACTCGTCGGCGTCGAACTTGAACCGCTTCGGGTCAGCGAGGGAGGAACCGGACTGCACGCACAGCAGCGCCGCGTGCGCCGAGGCGTCTTCGGCGTGGGTGTAGTGCAGGTCATTGGTGGCCACCAGGGGCAGCTTCAGCTCGCGGGCCAGCTTGATCAGGTCGGCCTGGACGTTCCGCTCAATGTCCAGCCCGTGGTCCATCAGCTCGCAGAAGAAGTTCTCCTTGCCGAAGATGTCCCGGAAGTCCGAGGCGGCCTGCACGGCTTCCTTGTAGAGTCCCAGCCGGAGCTTGGTCTGCACTTCGCCGGAGGGGCAGCCGGTGGTGGCAATCAGGCCCTTGCCGTAGGTCTGCAGCAGGTCCCGGTCCATGCGCGGCTTGTAGAGGTAGCCCTCCAGGGAGGCGAGCGAAGACATCCGGAAGAGGTTGTGCATTCCCTCCGTGTTTTCGGCCCACATAGTCATATGGGTGTAGGCACCGGCGCCGGAGACGTCGTTGCGTCCGCCGTCGCCCCACTTCACACGGGTTTTGTCCGCACGCGCGGTCCCCGGGGTCAGGTAGGCCTCAACCCCCACAATCGGCTTGATGCCGGCATTGCGGGCCTTGTTCCAGAAGTCGAAGGCACCGAAGACGAAACCGTGGTCAGTGGTCGCCAGGGCGTTCATGCCCAGTTCCTCGGCGTGGCTGAACAGATCGGTCAGCCTCGCGGCGCCGTCCAGCATCGAATATTCGGTGTGGTTGTGAAGATGGGCAAACGATTTTGACGTACTAGTTGCTGAAGCCACCTGTACATTCTAGGCCCCGGCGGGCGGGGGTCTGTCCCCCGCCGCGCCGGGCCGGGCACGGGTGTGCCGCGGCTCTCTGCCGGGCTTAGATACTGCCGCTGCGCAGCGCATCCACGGCGTACTGGAGGTCCTGCGGGTAGTCGCTGACGAACTCCACATACTCGCCTGTGCCGGGGTGGGTGAAGCCGAGCTTCCGTGCGTGCAGCCACTGCCGGGTCAGGCCGAGTTCGGCTGCCAGCTTGGCATCCGCACCGTAGGTGAGGTCCCCCGCGCACGGATGGCGCAGGGCGGAAAAGTGCACGCGGATCTGGTGCGTGCGTCCGGTCTCCAGGTGCACCTCCACCAGCGAGGCCTTGCCGAACGCCTCCAGCACCTCGTAGTGGGTGACGGAGGGCCGGCCTCCCTCCACCACGGCAAAGCGCCAGTCATAGCCGGGATGCCGGCCGATGGGCGCGTCGATGGTGCCCTTCAGGGGATCCGGCAGTCCCTGCACCACTGCGTGGTACATCTTGTCGACCGTGCGCTCCTTGAAAGCCTGCTTCAGCAGCGTGTAGGCATGCTCGGTCTTGGCCACCACCATCACGCCGGACGTGCCCACGTCCAGGCGGTGAACGATGCCCTGGCGTTCCGGGGCGCCGGACGTGGAGATCCGGTAGCCGGCCGCGGCCAGCGCTCCCACCACGGTGGGCCCGACCCAACCCGGCGAGGGATGCGCGGCCACACCCACGGGCTTGTCGATGACCACAAAGTGTTCGTCGTCGCCAAGGATCTTCAAATCCTCCACGGGTTCGACGACGACGGCCAGCGGGTCGCGCTGCTCGGGCACGTCGGCGGTGATTTCCTGCCCGGCGTGCAGCTTGTCGGATTTGCCCAGCACCTTGCCCCCGGAGCTGAAGTAGCCGTCGGTGCACCAGGTCGCGGCGGTCGAGCGGGAAACGTCCAGCAGCCCGGCCAGGACGGCGTCGGCGCGCTTGCCGTCGGCGTCGTCGGGGACAGCGAACGTGGCGTGGAGCTCGTTCATCGCTGCTCCTCGCCGTCGTCGGCTGCCGCGGGTTTGCGTCCGGCGACTGCGGCGGCTTCGGGAGGTGTCCGCTTCCCGTCGATGCCGATGCCCCGCAGGGTCAGCAGGCACACCAGGATCACGCCGCACACCACGCAGGAGTCGGCAATGTTGAAGATCGCGAAGTTCGGAAACGCGATGAAGTCGACCACGTGCCCCTGGCCGAAGGAGGGTGCGCGGAACAGCCGGTCGGTCAGGTTTCCGAGCGCGCCGCCAAGTACCAGGCCCAGGGCCGTGGCCCAGGCCAGGGAGCGGACCTTGAACATCAGGTAGACCAGGAAACCGGAGACCAGCACCATGATGATCGTGAAGACCCAGGTGAAGTCGGTCCCGATGGAGAACGCAGCTCCGGGATTGCGGATGAAGTGCCAGCGCAGCAGCGGGGGCAGCACGTCGGTGATCTGCCCTTCGGTCATGGTGCGGACAACCCACAGTTTGGTGAGCTGGTCCGCCACAAGGGCTGCTGCTGCCAGGGCGAGCATGACGATTGCCGCCATACCCGTGCGGTTGCGGCCGGTGCCGGTGCTGTCCGGGGTCTCCGGTGAAGAAGTGGTCATGGTGCTTTCGTTAGGGATGCTCGATGTGGCATGGCCCGGCCGGTGGCGCCGTCGGGCCGAAAAACACAGCGGGCCGGCGGCCGGGGTGACCCGGCCGCCGGCCCGCTGCAGTGTTTCTTCAGTCTATCCGAGCGCGGTACGCGGCCGGGACCGGGCGAACTTACGCGTCGGCGGTTTCCGAAGCAACCGAGCCGCGTGCATCCAGGTCGCGCAGCTGGCCTTCGATGTATGCCTTCAGGCGTGAACGGTAGTCGCGCTCGAAGCCGCGCAGCTGCTCCACCTTGCGCTCCAGGACAGCCTTCTGCTGTTCCAGGGTGCTGAGGATCTTCCGGCTCTTCTCCTGGGCATCGGTCACGAGACCGCTGGCTTCGATCTGTGCTTCGGCAATGATCTTGTCGCGCTGCTCCACGCCGGCGCTGACGTAGTCGTCGTGCATCTTCTGGGCCATGGCCAGGATGCCTGCGGCGGTCTCCGTGGTGTTGCCTGCAGCCGGAGCGGACTCCTGCTTGGGCTCGACCGGGGCCGGACGCTCCTCGACGCGGGGGGCTTCAACCTTGGGTTCAGGCTTCGGCTCTTCGCGGACCTGCTCGGTGGTGGAGGCGGCCGCGACGGGCGCGGGAACGGACTTCGCCGAAGCGGGACCACCGGCTGCGGCTTCTGCCAGCTGGCGGCGGAGATCTTCGTTTTCGGCGTTCAGCCGGCGCAGCTCCACCACGATCTCGTCGAGGAAGTCATCGACTTCGTCCTGGTCATAGCCTTCCCGGAACTTGGTCGGCTGGAACCGCTTGTTGACAACATCTTCTGGCGTCAGAGCCATCTGGTCACCTCATACTGGATTATAAGATTCGCCTGCGTGTCAGGCAGGCGGTTCTACGTAGAGAATTACGGACATACAAAATCTGGGGTTGTATCAATTTTCACAGTATATCTTTTGGGTGCCGAAAACTAACCGGACCCCGGTCCCGGCCTGCGTTAGGAGGCCAGCCCTGCGACAATCTGCGTCAGGATTGACACGATGATGAACAGGACCAGGAAGGCCAGGTCCAAGGCCACTCCGCCCAGGCGGAGCGGCGGAATGATGCGGCGGAACAGCCGTACCGGCGGGTCCGTCACACCGTAGATGCCGGTGGCCAGCACAAGCGCCGGGCCCTTCGGGCGCCACTGGCGGGCGAACATCTGCACCGCGTCGTAGACAATCCGCAGGATGAGGGCGAGCTGGAAGAGCACCAGCACCAGGTACACCAGGGGAAGAATGATATTCACGCGAAGGGTTTCATTTCCGGAAGTCGGTTGGCAGCCCCCGCGTCCCGTTGGTACGGGAGCACGTTAGCTCTGGTTGAAGAAGGAGGACTGGGATTCGCTGATCTTCTTGTCGTCGCCCAGGACCTCCACGTAGGAGGGTGAGAGCAGGAAGACCTTGTTGGTGACGCGTTCGATGCTGCCGCGGAGTCCGAAGACCAGCCCTGCGGAGAAGTCAACGAGCCGCTTTGCGTCTGCTTCCCCCATGTCGGTGACGTTCATGATGACCGGGATGCCGTCCCGGAAGCTCTCACCGATAATCTTCGCATCGTTGTAGGAGCGGGGATGGACGGTGGTGATCTGCCTCAGGCCCGAGACATCCTCGCGGGATGACGGGGCACGCTTGATGGGTGTCACGGGTGCGCGGTACTCCTCCACTGCATTGCGGACGACGGGGGCGGGAGCAGGTTCGGGTTCCAGGTTCTCCGGCTCGTGGATGGGAGCGAAGTCTTCTTCCCTGGCCGGGGCTTCCCGCAGGTTCCGCTGTTCGGCCTCGTAGTGCTCGTCACCGTCGGCGAGCCCAAGGTAGATCATTGTCCTGCGCATTGCGCCAGCCATGGTTGCTCCTCTAATCCTTCAACGCCGCAGCTGTCCGTATTCCAGTGCATAGCCGGTTTACTCAGCCGGACGGCGGCTTTGTGATGTTCGTACTTCGACGCTACCGCACCGGCGGGCGCGGGCCCAGAACATCGGAACCTATTCGCAGGTGTGTCGCTCCGTTGGCCACTGCGGCTTCCAGGTCCGAACTCATGCCCGCCGAGATGCCCCGCGCTCCGGGATGGTCCGCCTGCAGGCG
This sequence comes from Arthrobacter sp. Y3224198, assembly GCF_059090025.1. Classification (NCBI taxonomy): domain Bacteria; kingdom Bacillati; phylum Actinomycetota; class Actinomycetes; order Micrococcales; family Micrococcaceae; genus Arthrobacter; species Arthrobacter sp. Y3224198. Next base: position 29,739 of record NZ_JBNHFG010000001.1, on the reverse strand, counting down.
CTCCGACAGCCGGTGCAGCCGGGCGAACGCGGCTGCGGGGTCTTCGTCAAGCGGAGCCACCGCCATCAGTCCGTCCAGGACCAGCCCCGGGGTGCCCGCTACAGCATCCGCCAACTGCGGCAGATCCTCCGGCGCCGCTCCCCCGCGGCCGGGATCAGCGTCCCGGGCAGCTGCCGCGCGAAGGTCCACCTGCAGGAAGCATGCCAGCTCCGGCCGGGACGGCAGCCCCTCCTGCGCCCGCCGGTCCTGCTCCGCGGCCATGGCCTTGCCCAGTGCGGTGACCAGGGAGGCACGGTCCACGGAGTGCACGGAGGAGGCGTAGCGGACCACGGATTTCGCCTTGTTGGACTGCAGCTGGCCGATGAAGTGCCAGTCCAGGCCGAGCCCGTGCAGCTGCGCGGCCTTGGCCGAGGCTTCCTGGTCCTTGTTCTCACCCACGTCGCGGACCCCCAGTCCGGCGAGGATCTCCACGTCGGAGGCCGGGAAGTACTTCGTGACAACAATAAGCCGCGGCTCCCCGACGCCGGCCGGACGCGGCGCGGCGGAGATCCGGTTCCGGACGCGCCGCAACCGCTCCTCAAGCTCGAGGGCACGGGGTGTATCAGTCAAAGTCATGGTCTTTCCATTATCGCCGGGCACGGCGCCTCTTTACGCGCGGCGCCAGATGACACCGGCTATCCGCCCGCTGGACGGATCCCGCCGGTGGGAGGAGAGCTGTTCGTTTTCCAGCGTGCAGCCGGGGATGCGCTCCACCCGGACGCCCAGGGCAGTCAGTTGCGCGTCGGCACCGGCGGGCAGGTCCAGCGCGGGTGTGCCCCTGCGGGTTCGCGCTGCGGTGGCCGGCAGCAGCCGGACGGCGTCCTCCTGCATGGCGGCCGGCACCTCGTAGCAGGACCCGCAGACGCACGGACCTATCCAGGCGTGCAGGTCCGCGGCGCCGGCAGTCTGCATCCTGTCCACCGCTGCGGGCAGGATGCCGTCCAGCAGGCCCTTGCGGCCGGCGTGCACGGCAGCGGTCACCGGATGGCCGCCGGCTCCGGTTCCGGCGAGCAGGACCGGCAGGCAGTCTGCCACCAGCACCGCCAGTGGTGTCCTGCCGTCGGTACTGAACAGACCGTCGGCTGTGGGCGCGCCGGGGTCCGGGCCGCCGGTGCCGGTGGGGCCGGACGCGTCAACCACCACCGCCGAGTGGACCTGGTTCATGAACTGCAGCGAGCCGGGGTGCACACCCATGGCGGTTTCCAGGTCGGACCGGCGCTGTCGCACGGCGGCGGGGTCATCCCCGACATGCAAAGCGAGGTTGCCCGCAGATGTGTTGGTGAAACCGGCCCACAGGTTGTCGCCAACCTGCCGGTGCCACCAAAATATCCGGGACAACCCCGCTGCCATGTCCGGGCGCTTGCCGCTCAGTATCCGATTCCTACTTGAGGAAGTCGGGAACGTCCAGGTCATCCGGACGGCCGGTGGAAAGATCAGATTCCACTACCGCCGGAAGGTCGATGTCGAAGCCGGCATCTGCCGGGACATCGCTGTGCTGGTGGGACCGCTGCGACCAGGCCGACAGTCCTGCCGATGCCGGGGCTGCGGCCGCAAAGCCGCCGGCGGCCGGTGCGGAGGACGGCGGAGTGGCGGGCTCGGCCGGCTTGTGCGAAGCGGGCTGCGAGGTGACATCAACCTGGTCGAAGCCGGCGGCAATAACCGTGACGCGGGCTTCGTCACCCAGGGCGTCGTCAATGACGGCACCGAAGATGATGTTGGCTTCGGGGTGGGCGACTTCCTGCACGAGGCGGGCTGCTTCGTTGATTTCGAAGAGCCCGAGGTCGGAACCGCCCTGGATGGACAGCAGCACGCCGTGGGCGCCGTCGATGGAAGCCTCCAGCAGCGGAGACGCTATTGCCAGCTCTGCGGCCTTGACCGCGCGGTCCTCGCCGCGGGCCGAGCCGATGCCCATCAGCGCGGAGCCGGCGCCCTGCATCACGGACTTCACGTCGGCGAAGTCCAGGTTGATCAGGCCCGGAGTGGTGATGAGGTCGGTGATGCCCTGGACGCCGGACAGCAGCACCTGGTCAGCCGAGCGGAACGCATCCAGCATGGACACGTTGCGGTCGCTGATGGACAGGAGGCGGTCATTGGGGATGACGATGAGCGTGTCGACTTCGTCCCGCAGGGTGTCGATGCCGGACTCCGCCTGGTTGGAACGGCGGCGGCCTTCGAAGGTGAACGGCCGGGTGACAACACCGATGGTCAGCGCACCGAGCGAGCGTGCGATCCGGGCAACGACGGGCGCGCCGCCGGTACCCGTTCCGCCGCCCTCACCGGCGGTGACGAAGACCATGTCAGCCCCGCGCAGGACTTCCTCGATCTCCTCGGCGTGGTCCTCGGCGGCCTTGCGGCCGACCTCGGGATCCGCGCCGGCGCCCAGGCCGCGGGTGAGTTCGCGTCCGACGTCGAGCTTGACGTCGGCGTCGCTCATCAGCAGAGCCTGTGCATCGGTGTTGATGGCGATGAACTCCACGCCGCGGAGGCCAACATCGATCATCCGGTTTACGGCGTTCACGCCACCGCCGCCGATGCCGACGACCTTGATGACGGCCAAGTAATTCTGCGGTGCTGCCACGTCCTGTGTCCCTTGTTCGAATCTCTGCAACTTTGTGTTTTCTACAACTGCCGGCCCGGATAAACCGCGCGGCCCTCCCCCTTGGGATGCCCGCGGACTGCCCGGCCGAAAACCTTGAACCGACAAACCCTAACCCTCAACTTGAGAGTTATAGTTATGTCAAGTAATCCTCTACTTGAGACGCTATGGGGCCAGCGCTTCTTCCGCAATTACCGGCCCCGCGTGTCGGCGGAATCTTTCTCCCGCCTGCCCGCGCGGTCAGCGTGTCACCGGACGGTCCGGGGTGCTGACGTCATACACCTGGACGGGCGGATCCGTCGGTGCCATCCGCATCAGGGCCTCAAGTACCCGCGCCTTGGCCTCATTGGCGTCGGCGCTCCCCCAGAATACCGTTTGCCCGCTGGCAAGCTTCAGCTCCACCGAGTCCACGGTGGCGGCCGACGCACTCTCCAGCGTGGCCAACACCTCGGCGGGCAGTGCCGCGAGGACGGAAGTAATACTGGGGAACACCTGCAGGTTCACCGCCTCGGCGCCGCCGTCAATCAGGGGCAACGGGACGGACGCCCGGTCCGCTGCCCCCGCGAGCCGTCTGCCCTGCTCATCAATCAACACGAGCTGGGCGCCGTCCTGCAGGACCGCGACCGGCTCCCGCTCGGTGATAGTGACCACCAGGGTGGAGGGAGGCTGCGCCGCCACGTCAATCTCCTCGATCTCGGGACGGTCCTTCAGCAGCGCCTGGACATCCGCGTCCGAGATGGTGGGCAGGGTCTGCCCCTTCAGCGGTTCCAACGCCGCCTCAACCTGCTCCCGCGGCATCAGGTCGGTACCTTCCACAACCACCGTCTTCAGTGCCAGGGCCGGTGAGTAGAACAGGAAAACGAAAAACAACGCCACGGCTACAACAGCGGACACGGCGCCGATCCAGACGGCCCGGCGCCGCCGCCTGCGCGGAGATTCAGGGAAGGCCAGGACCGTGCCCGCACTGCTGCCGCCGGCAATCCCGGAGGCCCCGGGCTTGCCCGCACTGCTGCGGGCCTTATCCGGCCAACGGGAGCGGGATCCTGACGCGGACCGGGAGGCGGAGCGGTCTTTTGCTCCGTGAGATTTTGCTCCGGTACGCGGTTTCGGCGCAGGCGCGGCTCCCGCCGGCCCTGCCGTCCGGCGGGGTCCGGTGTCCGTCACCTTGTCCATTGCGTCCAGTTCGCGGGTGGCCGTGATGGTTTCGGCGTCGTCCCCCGGCCGCTTCCTACCTGCCATGGACGCTCTTCCGGGCCGCTCCGGCCGTACGTCCGGGCTCGTCGGCAAGCCGGCGGACCAGTTCGCCACCCAGGGCGGTGACGTCGCCTGCCCCAACGGTGAGGATGATGTCCCCCTCGCGTGCGTTGTCAGCGACCTGTGCCACTGCTTCCGCCGCATTGCCGGCATAGCCGCCGGGAACGTGCAGGCGGGAGGTGATCAGCTCGCTGGTGACCCCTTCAATGGGGTCTTCGCGCGCCGGGTAGATGTCCAGCACCGTGGCGGTGTCGGCGAGATCCAGGGCAGCGGCGAATTCCGCCGCAAAGTTACGGGTGCGGCTGAAAAGGTGCGGCTGGAACAGTACGTGTACGCGGTGCTCTCCTGCCACGGTGCGGGCCGCCTTGAGCGCGGCGTTGACCTCGGTGGGATGGTGCGCGTAGTCGTCGTAGACCTTCACGCCGCGGGCGGTGCCCCGGGCCTCGAAACGGCGGGCGGCACCGGAAAACGTGCCCAGGCCGGCGGCTGCGCCCTGCGGGTCAACGCCGAGCTCCAGTCCGACGGCGAAGGCAGCCGCCGCGTTGAGGATGTTGTGGGTTCCGGGTACCTGCAGGACCAGCTGCACCTCGGCGTCGGCACCCTCCGCCCGGAAGTGCAGTGTGCTGGCCGACCCCGCGCCGGCGGGCCGGGTGTCCGAAATACGGACGTCGGCGGTTGCCGCATAGCCGTACGTCACCGTGCGCGGGGCCGCACTGCGCCGGGCCAGTGCCGAGGCCCCGGCGTCGTCCGCGCACGCCACCAGCAGTCCCCCGGCAGGCAGCAGTGCCGTAAAGGCGTCAAAGGAGGCAAACACGGCTTCCTCGGTGCCGTAGTGGTCCAGATGGTCCGCCTCGACGTTGGTCACCACAATGACCTGCGGGGCGTAGTTCAGGAACGAACCGTCCGATTCGTCGGCTTCGGCCACGAACACGTTGCCGGAGCCGTGCATGGCATTGACGCCCAGTGCCGCCACGTCGCCGCCGATGGCGAAGGACGGGTCAAGTCCGGCTTCGCGCAGCATCACCGTCACCATGGCGGTGGTGGTGGTTTTGCCGTGGGTTCCGGCCACCGCCACCAGGTCCTGCTCCCCCATGGCAGCGGAAAGCGCCACTGACCGGTGGATGATCCGGAGCCCCCGTTCGCGTGCCCGGACCAGTTCCGGGTTTTGCTCACGGATGGCCGTGGAGACCACCACGGTGTCAGCTGAGTCCACGTTGGCAGCGTCATGCCCCACGTGGACGGCGGCGCCGAGGGCTTCGAGCGCGCGGAGCGCCGGCGAGTCCTTGGCATCCGACCCGGACACCGGAACGCCCTGCGCCACCAGCACCCGGGCCACGGCGGACATGCCGGCGCCGCCCAGGCCGATGAAGTGTACCTCTCCCAGTTCGCTCGGATTGAGCCGGTTCATGCCTTTGACCTATCGCTTGCGTCGAGAATGAATGCGGCCATCTGCCGGTCCGCATCGCGGATGCCCAGGCTGGCGGACGCCCGTGACATGGCCTCCAATGCGGCCGGATCGGCCAGCAAAGGTATCAGCCTGCCGGATATCCATTCGGCTGTGAAGAGTGAATCGGCCACGGTGAGCGCGCCACCCGCAGACACCAGCGCCTCGGCGTTCAGCGCCTGTTCCCCGTTGCCGTGCGGCAGCGGCACCAGGACGGCGGGCAGCCCCACGGCGCTGATCTCGCAGACCGTACCGGCACCGGACCGGGCCAGCAGCAGATCCGCTGCGGCGTAGGCCGTCTCCATGCCGTCCACGTACTCCACCTGGGTGTAGCCCGGAGCTTCCAACGGGCGCCCCGCTCCGTCCAGCAGGGATTTGCCCCGACCGGTGATGTGCAGTGTCTGGATTCCGGCGGCGGCCAGCGCCGGCAGCGCCTGTTCCACCGCGCGGTTGATGCTGGCTGCTCCCGAGGAGCCTCCGGTCACCACCAATGTGGGCATGTCCTGCTTCAGGCCCAGGGCGGTACGCGCCGCGGCCCTGGCACCTGTCCGGTCCAGGCCGGAGATTTCCCGCCGCATGGGCATGCCGACCCAGACGGCCTTGGGCAGGCGGGTCGCTTCAAAGGCAACACCTGTCACCGCGGCGAAGCGGGCTCCGACCCGGTTCGCCAGTCCGGGGCGGGCATTGGCCTCATGGACAATCACCGGAAGGGAGCGGCGCCGGGCTGCAAGGTAGACGGGAGTGGACACATAACCGCCCACCCCCACCACGACGTCGGCCTGCGCGTTGTCCAGGATGGCGCCTGCCTGCCGCACGGCACGCACCAGGCGGACCGGAAGCTTGGCGAGGTCCGCAGAGGGGCGCCTCGGCATGGGCACCCGGTCAATGGTGGCCAGCGTGTAGCCGGCAGCCGGAACCAGGCGCGTTTCCATGCCCGACGCCGTTCCCACCACGGTGATGCGGGCGTCGGGGCGCTGGGCGGTCACCGCGTCGGCGATGGCCAGCAGCGGGCTGATGTGCCCGGCGGTGCCGCCTCCGGCCAGGACTACGGACAAGGAATGATGCGTCATGGAGCTTTTGTTTCACTTTCGGGAATCTTGCGGGCAAAGGAAAGCAGGACGCCGACCGCGGCGAGGGTGAAGGTCAGGGACGAGCCGCCATAGGAAATGAAGGGCAGCGGTACGCCGATTACGGGCAGCAGTCCGGTGACCATGGCTATGTTCACCACGGCCTGTCCGATGATCCAGACCAGCACCGCACCGCAGACAATGCGGATGAACGGATCGGTGTGCCGCATGGTCACCCGGACCGTGGCGATGGCCAGTACGGCGAACAGGCTGACGACAACCAAGGTCCCCAGCAAGCCGAATTCCTCGCCGATGATGGCGAAAATGAAGTCGTTATGGGCCTCGGGAATCCAGTTCCATTTCTGCCGGCTCTGTCCGATCCCCACACCCAGCCAGCCACCGGAGGCCAGCGCATACATGCCGGCGTTGGCCTGGTCGCAGAGGCCTGTATCACAGTCCAGCTGGAGCCAGGCGCTGATGCGGTTGGACCGGTTGCCGCTGACGGCAGACATCAGCACCGCGCCAACTGCAGCGACTGCGGCGAGAACGCCCAGGAACCGCAGGGGCGAACCGGCGAAGAAGAGTGCGGCCAGCATGATCATGCCCATGATGATCACCGTGCCCAGGTCGCTGCCGGCCATCACCAGGATAATCAGGATGCCGCCGCCGGGGACCACGGGGATCAGCGCATGCTTCCATTCGCTGATCAGCCGGCCCTTCCGGGAAAGCACCGCCGCGAACCATATGGCCATGGCCAGCTTCGCCGCTTCCGACGGCTGTCCGGTAATGGGACCGATCTCGATCCAGTTCTTGTTGCCGTTGACCTCCTTGCCGATGGCCAGCACCAGGATCAGGAGGATGATGGCCAGGAAGTAGCCCGGCCAGGCCAGGGCCTGGTACTGCCGGGGATTCAGCCGCGAGAGCAGCAGCATGGCGATCACGCCGACTGCAGCGAACATGGACTGCTTCAGGAACAGGTCGAACGTGGTTGCTGCGCCTGCGTCGCTTCCGGCCGCGGCGGCAATGGATTCCACGGAGGAGGCAGAAAGGACCATCATCAGGCCGATGGCCGTCAGCGCCAGCGTGGCACCGAGGATGGTGTAGTAGCTTGACCCGGTGGCAGTGCGGCCGCTGCCTTCCAGGAAGACCATAAAACGGTCCCAACGCGGGAGACGCTTCGCGGATCCCTGTTTTCCGTTGGAGGTCCGCGCATCCGGCGCCGTCCTGCCGGTGGGCTTTGCTGCGGCGGCCTTGGCCGCCGTCCCGCGTTCCGCTCCCGAACCGGCGTGTGCCGATGTCCCGCCCGGCCGCACCGCACCCTCCCCGGCTGCACCGGGCCCTGCGGCCGGATTGCGGCGCAGGACCGGTTTACGCTTGCTGCCGGTGGGCGTGGTGGACAATCTAGGGCTCCTTTGGGGTCTGGCTCTGTCCCGGTATCTCCTGCTGCTCCCCCACATACCCGGCGACGGCTTCGATAAAAGCCTCTCCGCGGTGGGCGTAGGACGTGAACTGGTCCATGGAGGCCGCAGCCGGGGCCATCAGGACCGTGTCACCGGCTTCCGCGACGGCGGCTGCCGCTGCGACGGCCCGGACCATGATCTCTTCAGCGCTGGTTACGGACACCGGGTCCCCACCAGTCTGCTCTGCCAGTGCGTGGATCACGGGCACATCCGGTGCGTGTCTTGCCAGCGACTCCTGCAGGTCCTGCGTCGATACACCGATCAGCACCACTGCCTTCAACCGGTCCCGGTGCGCGGCAATCAGGTCGTCATACCCGACACCCTTGGAGAGGCCTCCGGCAATCCAGACAACGCTGCTGAAGGCGGCAAGCGATGCCGATGCCGCATGCGGATTGGTTGCCTTGGAATCGTTGACCCAAAGGATGTCTTCCAACCGGGCCACCGGCTGGATCCGGTGGTCGCCCGGCGAGTAGGCGCGCAGCCCGTCGCGGACGGCAGCGGGTTCAACGCCGTACGCGCGGACCAGGGCCGCTGCCGCCAGTGCGTTGGCCACCATGTGGCGCGGCGCATATTCACCGAGGTCCGCCATGGCGGCAAGTTCGGCTGCCGAGTCCTTGCGCTGTTCGATGAAGGCCCGGTCAACCAGCAGGCCTTCGACCACACCCACCATGCTGACTGCCGGGACGCCGGTCGTGAAACCGATGGCGCGGCAGCCTTCCACTACGTCGGCTTCCTCGACCATGTGCTCGGTCTCGTACTGTTCGGCGTTGTAGATACACGCCACCTGCGTGTTCTCGTACACCTTGGCCTTGTCGGCCAGGTACGCCTCAAAGGAGCCGTGCCAATCCACGTGGTCCTCGGCAATGTTCAGGCACACGCTGGCCAGCGGAGAGATGGAGTGTGTCCAGTGCAGCTGGAAGCTGGAAAGTTCCACGGCAATGGCGTCGTAACCCTCCGGATCCCGGATGGCGTCCAGGATCGGGGTGCCCACGTTGCCTGCAGCCACTGCCCGCAGCCCTGCGGCGCGGAGCATGCTTTCGGTCATGGACACAGTGGTGGTCTTGCCGTTGGTTCCGGTGATCGCCAGCCACTGGGCGGTCTTGCGGCCCTCGCGGATGCGTACCCGCCATGCCAGCTCGACGTCGCCCCAGACCGGAATGTCCGCAGCGGCGGCGGCCACCAGCACCGGGTGCGTCGGCCGGAACCCCGGGGACGTCACCACCAGATCGGGGGCCTGCCCGTCAATGAGCGGCAGATCCGCTACGGCGTCGGCCCCCAGCAGGACCTCTGCTGCCCCGACAATCTTCAGGGTGTCGGCCTTGGCACGGTTTTCCTCCGTGTCGCGCGCGTCCACCACCACAACGCGGGCGCCGAGTTCCACCAGCGTGTCCGCTGCGGAGAAGCCGGAAAGGCCGATGCCCGTGACCACCACACGCAGCCCGGCCCAGTCCGCGTCCCAGGTTGTCAGTTCCTCCAGGGGAGCACTCACTGTCCTACCACCCAATCTGCATAGAAGATGCCCAGTGCCGCGGCGACGCACAATCCGGCAATGATCCAGAACCGGACCACCACGGTGACTTCCGCCCAGCCCTTGAGCTCGAAGTGGTGCTGCAGCGGTGCCATCTTGAAGACGCGCTTGCCGCCGCTGATCTTGAAGTAGCCCACCTGGATGATGACCGAGAGCGTGATGATCACGAACAGGCCTGCCAGGATCACGAGCAGCAGCTCGGTGCGGGAGAGGATCGCGAAGGCTGCGATGGCGCCGCCGATGGCCAGGGAGCCGGTGTCGCCCATAAAGATTTTTGCCGGTGCCGTGTTCCACCACAGGAAGCCGACCAGGGCACCGGCCATGGCGCCGGCGAGCAGTGCCAGGTCCATGGGGTCGCGGACTTCGTAGCAGACCCCGCCTGCATCCGCGGAGCCGCAGCTCTGGTTGAACTGCCAGATGCCGATCAGGAAGTACGCCCCGAAGACCAGTATCGAGGCGCCCGCCGCCAGGCCGTCCAGGCCGTCGGCCAGGTTCACCCCGTTGGTGGTGCCGGTAATGATGAGGCTGGACCAGATCACGAACAGGATGGCGCCGATGACCGTCCCGGCAAAGGCCAGGTCAAAACCGGTGTCGCGGATGAAGGACACCGCGGTGGATGCCGGTGTCCGGCCCTGGTCATTGGGGAACTGCAGGGCAAGGATGGCGAAGGCAATGCCCACTGCAGCCTGCAGGATGATTTTGGCGGTCGCGTTCAGGCCGAGGCTGCGCTGTTTCGAGATCTTGGTGTAGTCGTCGATGAAACCGACCAACCCCATGCCCACCGTGAGCAGCAGGACCAGCAGGCCCGACGCCGTCGGGCTGAACGAGCCCGAGCCGAGCATGCCGCTGATGAGGTGGGTGATGAAGTAGGCAGCCACCACCGAGGCGACGATGACGGCGCCGCCCATGGTGGGGGTGCCGCGTTTGGTGTGGTGCGAGGTGGGGCCGTCGTCGCGGACAAACTGGCCGTATCCCTTGCGGACCAGGAAACGGATGAAGAGGGGCGTGCCGGCAAAGGCGAAGACCAGGGCCAGCGCGGACCCCACAAGCAGGGAGATCACAGGTTCTCGCCTCCGGTCCTGTCGGCAGGTGCCGGCCGGGAGGCCGAGTCAGATGGTGCGGACGGTGTTACAGGGGCCAAGGCTATCCGATCGCCGAGGTAGCGCAGGGCTGCCCCGTTGGAGGATTTGAACAGGACAAGGTCGCCGGGCGCCAGGGATTCCGCGAGGATGCGCTCGGCATCCTCCGCGGTCTCCACGAAGGTGGACTCGTCCCCCCACGAGCCCTCCATGACCGCACCGGTGTGCATGGCGCGGGCACCGGTGCCCACGACAATGAGTTTGGAGATGTTGAGCCGGACGACGTACCGGCCGATCGCGTCGTGCTCGGTGACGGAGTCTTCCCCGAGTTCGAGCATTTCGCCCAGTACCGCCCAGGTCCGGCGTTCGCGGCCGAGTTCGGCAAGCGTACGCAGCGCAGCGCGCATGGACTCCGGGTTGGCGTTGTAGGCGTCGTTGATGACGGTGACGCCGTCCGCCCGGTCCGTCCGTTCCATCCGCCAGCGGCTGGCGGCGGCGCGGCCGGAAAGGCCCGCGGCAATCTGTTCACCGCTGATACCCGCCGCGTAGGCCGCTGCGGCTGCGGCCAGCAGGTTGGCTGTGTGGTGGGCGCCGATCAGTCCGGAGCGGATCTCGTGCTGTGCGCCGTCGGGCAGCAGCAGCGTAAAGACCGGCCGGCCCTCGGCGTCGGTCCGTGCATCCAGTGCGCGGACTGCGTTCTTGGCGCCGTGTGCCTCCTCCGGCGAGGAGGTGAAGTAGAGGACGGGCGCCGAGGTGCGGGAGGCCATCGCGGCCACCCGGACGTCGTCCGCGTTGAGGATGGCGGTGCCGCCGGCCGGCAGCGCCTCCACCAGCTCGCCCTTGGCAATGGCAATGTTTTCCACTCCGCCGAATTCTCCGGCGTGGGCCGATCCGACAAACAGGACAACCCCGATGTCGGGCTTCACCATGTCGGCCAGGTACCGGATGTTGCCGATCCGGGTGGCACCCATTTCCATCACGAGGTAGCGCGTGCCGTAGTCGGCCGTAAAGACGGTCAGCGGGAGCCCGACTTCACCGTTGTAGGAGCCGATGGGCGCCACGGTAGGTCCGGCAGCGGACAGCACGCCGGCCAGCAGGTCCTTGGTGGTGGTCTTTCCGGCGGATCCGGTGATGCCGATGACGGTCAGCTCGCCGTGGGCGCGGAGCCGGCGGACGATTTCCGCCGCCAGGACACCCATGGCCAGCACGGCGTCGGGCACCGCCACGGCGGGGTAAGGAGCCCCGGCGTCGTCGGTTACCGGACGTTCCACCAGCGCCAGTGCGGCCCCGCGTTCAAAGGCCGCCCCCACAAAGAGATGGCCGTCGGAGTATTCCCCCGGCTTGGCTATGAAGAGCGAGCCCTCGGACGCCTCACGGGAGTCCGAGGTGGCGGAATTCACGGTGAGGCCCGGGTTTTCCGCGGCCGGACCAATGAGCTTTCCGCCCGTGATTGCCGCTATTTCGGCTGCATTAAGTTCAATCATAACGATTTAGGACTCTACCCCGTCGCTCGAAAGGGCACTGAATCCGTATCTTGTCAAAGCCCGGCGCAGCTCCACCCGGTCGTCCAGGGCAAGGTTCTCCCCCATCACTTCCTGCCACACCTCGTGGCCGCGTCCGGCCACCAGGACCGTGTCCTGCGGCCGGGCAAGTTCAACGGCGCGGTTGATCGCTGCGGCCCGCGGAGCAACTTCCTCGATGAGGCAGGAAAGGTCTTCACCGGACCGGGCCGCTTCGGCACCCCGAAGGACGTCGGCACGGATGGCCGCGGCGTCCTCGCCGTGCGGATCGTCGTCCGTCACCACGACGACGTCGGCGAGGCGTGCGGCAATGGCACCCATCAGGGGGCGCTTGGTCTGGTCACGCTCCCCGGTGGCGCCGAAGACCACAATCACCCTGCTGCCGCTGTCCGGGCCCCGGACTGCGGCGAGGGTGCGGGTCAGGGCGTCGGGGTTGTGCGCAAAATCAACAATGGCCGCGGGCGCCTCGCCGATCAGCTGCATCCGCCCGGGAACTTCGACGGTGAACGGATCGTGGGTGTCCAGGGCCTCCTGCACGGCTGCCGCGGGCACGCCGGAGGCGAGCAACATGACGGTGGCCAGGGCAGCGTTGGAGACATTGAAGCCGCCGGGCAGGGCCGTGGACACGCGCAGCCGTTCGCCGGCGGGACCGCAGAGCACAAAGGAGTGCCCGAGTCCGCGCGGCGCCGCCTCGGTGACGTTCCAGTCGGCGTCGTGCGTGCCGCCGTCGGTGGACAGGGTGGTTACGGGCACGCCGGCCCGTTCCGCCATGCGGACCCCCCATTCGTCGTCAACAGTCACCACGGCACGGCGGGAGAGTTCCGGCTGGAACAGAGCGGCTTTGGCCGCAAAGTACTCCTCCATGGACCCATGCAGGTCCAGGTGGTCCTGGGTGAGATTGGTGAACCCTGCCACGTCGAAGCGGACGCCGTCCACGCGGCGGTAGGTGATCGCGTGGGAAGAGACTTCCATGGTGGCGGCATCCAGCCCGCGTTCGCGCATGAGCGCCAGCAGTCCGTGCACCTGCGGCGATTCCGGGGTGGTCAGCACGCTCGGGATGGACTCGCCGCCGGCAAGGATCTCGATGGTGCCGATCAGTCCGGTGCTGCGGCCCAGCGCCTGCTGCAGGGAATTGACGAAGTAGGAAGTGGTGGTCTTCCCGTTGGTCCCGGTAATGCCCAGCAGCACCGGACGGCTGCCGTCCGCGGGCATGCTATTGAAGACGGCGGCGGCCAGCGGGCCCACCAGCCGGCGGACTTCGGACGCGGTGAACACCGGGATGCCCAGGCTGCCGGTGTGTGCCAGGCCGTCGGCGTCGGTCAGGACAGCGGCTGCCCCGGCCTGTTCAGCGGCGGCGGCAAAGCGGGCGCCGTGGTGGCGTGCCCCGGGAACGCCCACGTACAGGTCTCCGGGCTGCACCTCCCGGGAGTTGATGGTCAGGCCCGTCAGCTCCGTGCCCCAGGCCGTGTCCGCTGTCCCGGCAGCGGGCACAATATCCCGCAGGGCGGCCGGCAACCGGTCCACCGCCGCACGCACGGTGATCGGCTCCACGGCAGCCGGACGAAGCCCGGAACCCGACGGCTGATTTTCACTTGTTGGCACTTCGTTGCTCCAGGAATTAGTACTCAATGGGGTAGGTCTCCGGTTCGCCCGTGGACGGCGGTACGTTGTTGCTGACCAGCACCTGCTCCATGACCTTCTGGAAGGACTGGCCCGGCACGATGTAGTACAGATCGCCCTGCGGCCGCTGGAGGGTAACCACAACCACGTACTTGGGATCGTCCATGGGTGCAATACCAGCATAGGAGAGGGTGTAGCCGTCGTAGCCGCCGTTGGCTCCGGGGGCCTCCGCCGTACCGGTCTTGGAACCGACACGGTACTGTTTCAGCGCACCGCTGGCACCGGAGCCGTCCTTGGTCACGGTCTCCAGCATGTGCTGCACCTGCGTGGCGGTCTCGGTCGAAACCACCCGGGTGCCGTCGGCCTTCTCCACGGGATGCTCGGTGCCGTCCTCGTCAACCACCGCATCGATGATGCTCGGCTGGAGCCGCACGCCGTCGTTGGCAATGGTCTGGTAGACGCTCGCCGTATGCAGTGCGGTCTGGGTCAGGCCCTGCCCGAAGAGCACGGTGTACTGCTGCCGGGTGTCCCAGTCATCAGGTTCGGCGAGCAGTCCGGAAGTCTCACCGTTCAGCCCGACGTTGAGGGGCTGGCCGATTCCGAACTTCCGGAGCCAGTCATAGCGTTCCCGGGGCGTCAGCTGCTGCCCGATCATCACCGTGCCGGTGTTCAGCGATTTGGCCAGGATGCCGGAGGAAGTCATATGGAGCACTCCGTGGGGGTTGGCGTCCTTGAAGGTCTGGCCCTCCACCGTGTAGGTGGGCTCGAGTTCAAACTGGGATGCCGGGGTGATGATCCCCTCTTCGATGGCCGCGGCCATGGTGATGACCTTGGTGGTGGAACCGGGCTCGAATGAATCGGTCACGGAACGGGCCTTACGCGAGTCTGCCGGCGTTGCCCCCGGATTGTTGGGGTCCACCGTGGTCGATTCGGCAAGGGCAACCACTCTGCCGGTCTCGACTTCCATCGCTACGATGTTGCCCCACTCCGCACGGTATTCCTCCACCTGCGCGGCGATGGTCTGCTGGGCGAACCACTGCAGGTCCTGGTCAATGCTGAGCTTGATGGACTGCCCGTCCCGGACAGGCTCGTCTTCGTTCGTGGCATACGGGATGCGGATGCCGTCGCCGCCGATTTCATAGGTCTTGCTGCCGGCCTTGCCTGCCAGGATTTCGTCCTGGGTCAGTTCAAGGCCCTCCTGGGCGCCTTCGGTGCCAAGGAAGCCGACCACGGAACCGCCCACAGCCCCGGACGGGTACGTCCGCAGGGTGGTGCGGTCCGCGTAGATACCCGGGAACTTCACCGCCAGGACCTTCTCCTTGATTTCCGGGGTTACGGTCTTGGCTACGAAGTTGAACCCCTTCTCCCCCAGCACTGAGGCGCGGAGGGTTTCCGGGTCCTGTCCTAAAATGGCTGAAAGCTCGTCGAAGGCCTGGTCGAAGGTGATTTCCTGCAGGGCCCCCGCGGCATCCCGGCGCTTGTAGGTCCCGCCTATGTCCTGCGAGAGACGCTGGTCCACCACAATGTCGAAGCGCTCGACGCTGCGTGCCAAATAGTTGCCCTTGGCATCGAGGATGCTTCCGCGCAGGGCGGGAACGGTGACGTTGACCAGCCGTTTGTCGACGGCGGCCTGCGCCATGCCGTCCGGGTCCAGCGCCTGCACCTGGAAAAGGCGCAGCCCCAGCACTGTCAGCAGCGCGAGGGCGATAACCATTCCCACGCGCAGCCGCCTCGCTACGATGGCCACTCTGTGGTTGTCCGGGCCGGATGTGTTTGCCACAACGTGTCCTCGTTAATGCCTAAATTCGATGCCTGCCGGCCTGGATCAGTTTCCGTTTTTCTGCGCGGGAACCGGGATGGTTCCGCCGTTCAGCTCGCTTTCGGGAACGTCTTCGGGTGCGGGAGGTGCGGCCGGGGCGGCCGGCTGCACGGTGGGGGCCGGGTCTGCTTCCCGGGTACCCGCTTCTTCCTGCGCCTCGGTTGCCCTTACCGTATCGCGGGATTCGGCCGGAACGACGGAAGGCGCGGGGGTGATCGGTGATGTCAATACGTTCGGGGCGCCGATCAGCGACTTCGCCGGGTCGCCGTCCTTGGCGGCTTCCGGAGTGCCGGTGACCGCGAGGGTTTCCAGGTCGATGGTGCCGAAGGTGGGTGAGGACACCATTCCCAGCTCTCCGGCGGCGGCGGCCAGGACCTGCGGTGCCTGGTGGTTTTCGATTTCCTGGGTCAGGGCTTCGTTGCGCTGCGCGAGTTCGGCCTGCTGCCCCTGCAGCTGCACCAGCTCGTACTGGCCGCTGGATACCGAGATATTCAGGAGCAGCACGGATGCCAGTCCCAGGACGAGGGCGGCGAAACAGACGACGGCGAAGGGGGTGCGCCTGCGGCGTGTTGCGGCAGGCACCACCGACAACGGGGTGCGCCGCCTCGGCGCAGGAGCGGGTGCGGCGGTATCCCAGTCCAACGCGCGGGCGGTATTGCCCACGGTGGGGGCCGTTGCCCGGCCGGTTGCGAATCGTGCCGAAGGCCGACGTTCACTCATTATTTCGAGGCCCCATCCATGGGTTTGCGGATTCGTTCTACTGCCCGGAGCTTGGCGGACGCTGCCCGGGGGTTCTCTGCGATTTCCTCGTCAGTGGGCACTTCGGTGCCCTTGGTCAGCCTGGTGAGCTGGGCCTTGTGCTGTTCGAGTTCAACGGGGAAACCCTTGGGCGCCGAGGAACGTGCCCCGGCGGCGAAAACGCCCTTGACGATCTTGTCCTCCAGCGAGTGGTAGGACATGACCACCACGCGGCCGCCGACGTTAAGCACCTCGAGCGACGCCGGAATGGCGCGCTCCAGGACGTCCAGTTCCTCGTTCACTTCGATGCGCAGGGCCTGGAACGTCCGCTTGGCGGGGTGGCCGCCGGTGCGGGCCGCTCCAGCGGGGACCACCTTGCGGATGGTCTCGACCAGCTCTCCGGTGGTGCTGAACGGCTGAGTGGACCGGGTGGCAACGATCGCCGAGGCAATGCGGCCGGCGAACTTCTCCTCGCCCCACTTCCGGATGATGCTGACCAGTTCGGCTTCGCTGTAGGTGTTGACGACGTCGGCCGCGGTGCGTCCGCGCGTGGTGTCCATGCGCATGTCCAGCGGAGCGTCATAGGAGTAGGCGAAGCCGCGGTCCCGTTCATCCAGCTGGAGCGAGGACACGCCAAGATCGAACAGGGCGCCGTCGATGCCCTCAAAGCCCAGGTCCCTCACGACGTCGGCTATCTCGTCATAGACGGCGTGAACCAGGTCCGTCCGGTCAGCGAACGGCTCGAGCCGCTTGCCGGCCAGGGCCAGGGCCTGCTGGTCACGGTCGATGCCGATCAGGTGCAGCTGGGGGAACCGCTGCAGCATGGCTTCGCTGTGTCCGCCCATGCCCAGGGTTGCATCCACAACCACTGCGCGTCCGTTCTCCGCGACCGCGCGTTCGATCGAGGGTGCCAGGAGGTTGATGCAGCGGTCGCGCAGCACCGGAACATGCCGTTCCTCGGTGGGGCGCTCTTCGCTCATCTGAGGCGTTCCTTCCGTACATAGTTGTTCCGGCATCCGCTGCCGGTTCTTGGATCAGGCCCCCATCCGCGCCTCACCGGTCAAAGCCGCCTGGCTCCGGGGAAGGGAAGCCAGGAAAGCGTGCGGTGGGGCGGCTGGAGATCTCATTCAAGGACCGGCCGCTGGTGCTGGTGTGGTCATTGCGGGTTGTGCACCTAGAAGATGCCGGGAATCGCGTCCTCATCCGTTTCGGAGAATGCGGTTTCCTGTTCTTCCAGGTAGTTCTGCCAGGCGGTTGCATCCCAGATCTCGGCCCGCGTTCCTGCACCGATAACGGCGAGCTCGCGTCCGAGTCCTGCATACGACCTGAGGGCCGGCGGGATGGTGACCCGGCCCTGCTTGTCTGGGACTTCGTCAGAGGCTCCGGACAAAAAGACCCGAATGTAGTCGCGTGCCTGGCGGGAGGAAAGTGGAGCTTCCCGCATCTGGTCATGGACCCGTTCGAATTCCTTCTGGCTGAAGACGTAGATGCAGCGTTCCTGACCCCTGGTCAGGACAAGGCCGTCAGCCAGTTCCTCGCGAAACTTGGCCGGCAGGATCAGCCTCCCCTTCTCATCGAGACGCGGTGAATGTGTTCCCAGGAACATCACTCACCACCCCGTCCGATTAGGGGAAACCCCTCGAGTACCGCCCCTACCCTCTTATGTCCCCCACTTTACTCCACTTCCCTCCACAGTCAACGATTTGCGCTATCTGTTTCCGGGCGCGCCGCGCCGCAAAAACCGCGTCATTCCGGGGAAACAGCGGAGGTGGAGTGCAGTGGAGGGATTTGGGGAACCTGTTGGCGTGCCGGCACAGAAAAAAGGACCCGCCGGAGCGGATCCTTTTAGCGAAGCTGTTGGTCCGGGAGCGGACCGGAGGAACAGGACGTCAGGGCTGGTCGCGCTTACGCTCATCCCACTTGTTTTCCAGGTTGTTCATAAAGCCGCGCTGGGTGCTGGACTCACGTTCCTTGCGGCCGTCCGCGGGTTTGGGCGGACTCTTCCGGCCGCGGGTGGTGGCGTAGTAGACCCCGGCGCCCATGACGAGGAATCCAATGACACCCACCGCTATTCCGGCTTCGGTAATACCCAGGAGCAGCACCGCCAGTCCAGCCACGGCCATCAGGGCCCCCAGGACGATGCGCCGGGTTGAAATACCGCGGCCGGCGGATGTCGCCATGGAATTCGCGAATTTCGGATCTTCGGCGTGTAGTTGTTGCTCCAGTTGATCCAGCAAGCGCTGCTCGTGTTCCGAGAGTGCCATTGCTGCCTCCTTGCCGTCCGGTTTCTGCCCCTGTAAACCAACCAACGAACATGCGGCGCCGGGTGTTCCCTGCGCAGGCTCGCTGCTGCTTTGCACTTAGTCCAAGGATAGGTGGCAACGGGTCCGCACGAAAGCGGCCTGTGTACGTATTCGGCCGCGTAGGCCTCCAGGCCGGTTCCACCGCGCCTGTTACGGCGTTTCCGACGGTGGCTTGCGGGCCGACGGAGGGATCAGCCGGGCCGGGACAACCCCCAGTTCGCCGAACTTCCGGTTGATCTGGTCCAGCGCGTCCTCCGCCGAGCGCCAGTTGTCTTCGCGCCCGTCCAGCGTGAGCTGCATGGCTGCACCCTGTGCCGGTTCTAGCTGTTCGGCCCGAAGCCCGATCAGCCGAACACTCTGGGGCCTGCGTCCCAGTGACGCCAGCAGACCCTTCGCCGCCTCGTAGATCATTTGCGCACTGTCCACCGGCTCGGTGAGGGTGCGGCTGCGTGTCAGCGTAGTGAAGTCCGTGTACCTCAGCTTCAGGGACACCGCCCGGCACTGCAGGTCCGCGGCACGCAGCCGCACAGCGCTTCGGTGCGCCAGGCGGAGCAGTTCCGTGTGGAGCACCTCGTCCTCGCTGACGTCCCGGGCAAAGGTCTCTTCCGCACCGATACTCTTCTCCCTGCGCACCGGGGTGACAGCCCTGGCGTCCCGCCCCCAGGACAGTTCATACACGTGTTCACCGGTGGCGCCCAGCAACCGGCGCAGCACGCTTGGCGGGGTGTTGGCTACGTCTGCCACGGTGGCAATACCCACGCGGGCCAGCACTTCACGCGTCTTGGCGCCCACGCCCCACAGGGCGGAGACATCCAGGGTGTGGAGGAAGTCCACGGTCTGCTCCCTGGGCACCAGCAGCAACCCGTTGGGCTTGCAGCGTGTGGAGGCAATCTTGGCCACGAATTTGGTGGCGGCAATTCCCACGCTGGCGGTCATCCCGAGTTCGGCGGCCACCCGCTTGCGGATGAGTTCCCCGATGACCCGCGGGGGCCCCAGCCTGCGCATCGACCCTGAAATGTCCAGGAACGCTTCATCCACGCTGAGCTGCTCCACCAGCGGAGTGATGGACTCAAAAATCTCCATCAGCTGCTTGGAGAAGGAGCGGTAGACCTCCTGGTGCGGTTCCAGCACCACCGCCTGAGGGCACTGCCGGCGGGCAATGGCCATGGGCATGGCCGAACGCACCCCGAAGCGGCGTGCTTCATAGGATGCGGACAGGACAACGGACCTGCCCCCGAGCCCGCCAACGATTACCGGCCTGCCCACCAGTTCCGGACGCTTGAGCAACTCAACGGAGACGTAGAAGGCGTCCATATCCACATGCATGATGGTGCAGTCACGGTTACCGCTGTCTGCATCGGGGCCATTGCTCACGCTCTCATCGTAGCCACCCCCGCCCCCTTTTCGCCTTCGGCGTCCCGGACTCCCGGTCGCCTAGACTGGGGTGCAGGCCCCTGCCCCCCACTGATGCGGAAACAGATGAAAAAGCCCCTTACTGCACTCACCGCTGCATCCCTGCTGCTGGCTGTCGCCGGATGCGACAACGGCGAAGCGGCGGTTTCGCCCTCCGCTTCCGCCGTCGCGCCGTCCACCCCGGCTTCCGCGGCCGCAACCTCCGGGCCGGTCTCCTCCTCCGCCGCCGCCGCCACACCGGTGGCGCTGGCGGATGGTTTCCCCGCGGACCGGATCCCGGTGATGGACGGGGCGGATATCCTCTCGAGTACCGTGGACCGATCCGGCCGGACGGTGACCTCCGTCCTGGTGGCTTCCTCCCCCGCGCCCGTTGCCGACATCCTCGCGTTCTACGACGCGGCGCTCACCGGACAGGGGTTCGCGGCCGCGCCCGCGGCGGGCGGGGCTCCCTCGTCCCGGGACTATGTCCGCGCCGCCACCGCCGAGCCCGAGACCGTGAATATTACTGTGATCGTCAAGGACGGCGGCCGTGCCACGGTGACTGTCGGCTCCACCCTCACCACCGAAACGGACAAGTAGCCCATGACTGCCGCCAGCACCCCTGACCCGGCATCCGCCGGCGCCCCCGGTTCCGTGGCTCCCCTGCCCAACGCCGGAGTCGCAGCAGCGGCCGCCCGGGCGGCCGCCGATGAGCAGGCTGCCTACCGCCACCTGCTCGGCAGCGAACTGGAAGACTTCCTGGCCGTTCAGCACTCGGTCCTGGCCGAGGTGTCTGCCGAAGCCGTTCCGCTGCTTGATGCGGTCCACAACCTGGCCCGCGGCGGAAAACGCCTCCGGGCCCTGCTGGCCTACTGGGGATGGCGCGGTGCCGGCGGCACCGCACTGGACGCCTGTGCGGTCCGCGCGGGCGTGGCCCTGGAACTGTTCCAAAGTGCCGCCCTGATCCACGATGACATCATCGACCGGTCGGACACCCGCCGCGGCGGACCGAGCGTCCACCGGTCCTTCTCACTGACCCATGCCGATTCCAACTGGCATTTGGACGGCTCGCATTTCGGCTCCTCGGCCGGGATCCTGGCCGGCGATCTGTGCCTTTCCCTCAGCGAGGAGATGTTCTCGGCAGTCGGGGAACGCGCCGCCCACGGGACCCCGGCGCGGCGCATCTTCAACCGGATGCGCACGGAGGTCATGGCCGGGCAGTACCTGGACATCCTCGAAGAAGTTGTCGGCCCCAGCCATGAACCCGAGCACGCGGTCATCCGGGCCCGGAACATCCTGCGTTACAAGGCCGCGAAGTACACCACGGAGCATCCGCTGACCCTCGGCGGGGCGCTGGCCGGAGCGGAACCTGAGCTTCTTGCCGGATACTCCCGGTTCTCCCTGCCGCTCGGCGAAGCCTTCCAGCTGCGCGACGATGTCCTGGGGGTCTACGGGGATCCGCAGACCACGGGTAAGCCGGCCGGTGACGACCTGCGGGAAGGCAAGCGGACGGTCCTGGTGGCCTATGCCCTGTCCGCCGGAGGGGAGGACGTCCGCCGGGAGATTGCCGCGCGGCTCGGCGACCCGGGCCTGGACGACGACGGCGTGGAACTGCTGCGCGGAATCATCCGGGATACCGGTGCCCTGGCAGCCACGGAAGAGCTCATTACGCAGCACACCGAAGCGGCCTTTTCGGCCCTGGCCGACCTGCCGCTGGACGATGTCTCCCGCGCTGCCCTGGACGCGCTGGCGCACGCAGCCGTCAAGCGCAGTTCCTGAAGCCCGCAGCCGGCGCACGGAACAGGAGCGGGATCCCGGACGCAGCACGTTCCGGCAACAGCACAATCCGGCAACAGCAGAGCCGCCACGTCAACGACGTGGCGGCTCATCTGTTTATAGAGTCCGCATATTAAGTGCGCTTGTCATTAGGTCCGCTTATGACAATGCTGCCGGTGACAGGTGTTACCGGGTTCCGGTCCTCCTGCCGTAACGAGGCAGGGTTACCAGGCGAGAGCCTGCGCGCGGCGGCGGATCTCGGTCTTGCGTCCTTCACGGAGTGCGTCCACGGGGCGGCCGGGCAGGGTTTCATCTGCCGTGAAAAGCCAGCGGATCATCTCGTCGTCCTCGAACCCGGCGTCATGCAGTACCGAGATGGTGCCCTTCAGGCTGTCGAGGACTGCGCCGTCGACAATGAAGGCGGCGGGGATGCTGCGGATCTTCCGCTCGCCCAAGCGGACGGCCACCAGGGCGCGCTCCTCCAGCAGGCTATGCACCTTGTTAATAGGGAGGTCGAGTTGTTCAGCCACATCGGGCAGGGTCAGCCAGTCGGAAACGAGTTCCTGGAGTTCATTCACCCTTCAAGGGTGCCATGCCCGGGGTGCCGCGGGCCACTTGGCCGATTAGTGGCCTAACTGAAACACAAAAAGGACTACTCAGGTATTGTGCCCGCGGTCGCTTGGTGTAAATTCACAGGAGTACCTAAAGTCACACAAGTAACTTAAACAACAGTAGTAACAGAATTAACAGCACCAAAGCTCCATCACTTGTTTTTAGTCCCAAGGATTGCGGTAAAGGCCGCAGCCATCACAGATGAGGAAACAGCACCATATGAACGCATCGTCGACAACGGGAACGCAAGGCGCACGTCCCGCTGGTTCCGGAATGCCGCGCAAACTGAGTGTCGCGGTGACCACGGCCGCCATTCCCGCAGTGATGATGTCCGCGCTGGCCGTTGCCGAGCCGGCCGCCGCCGCACCTGCAGCCCCGCAGAACACGCTGTTTCCCCAGATGCCCCTCCAGGCAATCAAGAACCTGAACACCGGCGCAGCAACCGGCGTCGCCGCCTCCCAGCTGGCCACTCAGGTTCCCGCCACTCTTCCTGCCGAGTCCGCGGTCCCTGCCACCCACCGCATTGTCCGCGGCGACACCGTCACCTCGATTGCCGCTCAGTACGGGCTTTCGGTGACGGAAGTCCTCCGCGTGAACAACCTGCAGCCCACTTCCCTGATCTTCGCCGGCGAGGATCTCCGGTTGACCGGTGCCTCCGCACCGGCAGCACCGGCGGCTCCCGCGGCCCCCGCGGCCCCCGCGGCATCCGCCGGCACCTACACCGTTGTCTCCGGAGATACCCTCAGCGGCATCGCGGCCCGCCACGGCGTCAGCCTCTCCGGCGTGCTGTCCGCAAACGGCCTGAGCCTCACCTCCATCATTTACCCCGGACAGACCATCCGCGTGGACGGAGCAGCCCCTGCTCCCACGGCCCCCACCGCTGCCCCGGCGGATGTCCAGGTTGCCTCCACCGCAGGCACCGCTGCCACATACACGGTGGTTTCCGGCGATACCCTCAGCGGCATCGCAGCGCGCCACGGCGTCAGCCTGTCCTCGGTCCTGGCCGCCAACGGCCTTTCCCTGACCTCGGTTATCCACCCGGGCCAGCAGATCAGCATCAGCGACAGCACCGTCAGCCTTGCGTCCTCTGCTCCGGTCACCGCGGCGCCCACGGACCTGGTGCCCAGCACCTTCCTGCACTACACCTACCCCGAGCACGTTGTTGCCGGCGCCAACCTGAACAAGCAGACCCTGAATTCCCTGCCCGTTCCCAGCCGCGCGCAGATGCAGCAGATCGTGGCTGACACGGCTGCCCAGATGGGTGTTGATCCGGCCCTGGCCCAGGCATTTGCCCTCCAGGAGTCCGGTTTTGACCAGCGTGCGGTTTCCCCCGCAAACGCCATCGGCACCATGCAGGTTATCCCCTCCTCGGGCGAATGGGCCTCGCAGCTTGTGGGCCGTCAGCTGAACCTGCTGGATCCCTACGACAACGCCACGGCCGGCGTCGCCATCATCAGCGCGCTGGTCCGCAGCAGCGACAGCCTGGAGACCGCCATCGCGTCCTACTACCAGGGCCAGTACTCCGTGAACACATACGGCATGTTTGCCGATACCCGGGGCTACGTAAACTCCGTGCTCGCGCACCGGGCGTCCTTCCAGTAGGGACGCTTCGGAAGTGTTGCGGTTGGGTCCGGATCGGGTGTCGATCCGGACCCTTTCGCTTACCCCCATTAGGATCGAAGAGTGCATGAGCCCGTGAAAGACTCCCTGGTAGAGACGCTGGTAGATAACCGCTACCACGTCAGGTCCCTGATTGCCCGCGGCGGTATGTCCACCGTGTATCTGGCTACCGACCGCCGGCTGGACCGTGACGTGGCGCTCAAAGTGCTGTATCCCCACCTGGCTGCGGACCGGGGGTTCCTCCGCCGTTTCGAAAGCGAAGCCAAATCCGCCGCCCGCCTCTCCCATCCGCATGTGGTGGGCGTGCTGGACCAGGGCATCGCGGACAACCTGGCCTATCTGGTGATGGAGTACGTGCCCGGCAGGACCCTGCGCGGCCTGCTGGATGAGCGCGGCTCCCTCTCCCCCCGGCTGGCCCTTGCGTTGATGGACGCCGTGGTTGAAGGCCTGGCCGCAGCGCACGACGCCGGCCTCGTCCACCGCGATGTCAAGCCGGAGAACGTCCTGCTGGCGGACAACGGCCGGATCAAGATCGCCGATTTCGGCCTGGCGCGGGCGGTATCCACCAGCACCAACACCGGAACCCTGGTGGGGACGGTGGCCTACCTGGCCCCTGAACTCGTGACCGGCGGGGGTGCCGACGAACGAAGCGATGTCTACTCCGCCGGCATCATGTTGTACGAGATGCTCACCGGGCGCCAGCCCTATACCGGCGACGTCCCCATTCAGGTGGCCTTCGCCCATGTCCACTCCTCCGTCCCGGCACCCTCTGCGCTCTGCCCGGGACTGGCCGAGGACCTGGATGAGCTGGTCCGCTGGTGCACCGCCCGGGACCCCGAGGACCGCCCTGTCAACGGCCGGGCACTGCTGGGTGAACTGCGCCATATCCGTACGTCCCTCAGCGACGAAGAGCTGGACTTCCACTGCCCGCCCGCAGGACCGGACGGCGCGCCCGACGCTGCCACCGAAGTGATCTCCGGTGCCACGCAGGTCCTCTCCGCCGGTGCCGCCACCAGCGTCATCGACGCCTCCGCCACGGGCCAGGGGGCCTCCGATGGCAACCACACCGAGGTGATCAGCCGCACCGACAACGCCACCACTGTGTTCCCGGCAGGCAGCCACGGGTACACCGGAGACGGCGACGATACCGACGGGGACGGGGAAGCCGACGACGGCTATGCGGACGCGGACGGCGACGGGCTCAGTGCCCGCGCCCGGCGCCGGCTGGAGAAGCGGGAAGACCGCGACAGGATGCGGGAAACCGACCGCAAGGCACACCGTCCCCAGGTAGCCCTGCGCAGCGGAAAACCCCGGCGCCGGGGCATCCTCCTGGGTGTGCTGGTGGCAGTCCTCCTGGCTGCGGCGGCATTTGCCGGGTGGTTCTTCGGCGCCGGCCCCGGAGCGCTGGTCTCCGTACCCGATGTCAGCAACGTCTCCGTCGAAGAGGCCGGCGTGCAGCTGGGCGATGCCGGGCTGACCTACACCACCAATGAGGTGTTCGACGAAGTGGTGGCGGCCGGATTGGCCGTGGGCACCGATCCGGAGGCCACCCGGGAAATCCGCCGGTTCCAGCCGGTCACCCTGCTGGTCTCCAAGGGCCCGCAGCTGTTCTCCGTACCGAATATCGTGCAGCGTAGCGTGGAGTCCGCCGAGGCCGACCTCGCCGATGCGCAGCTGGTCCTGGGCACCGTGGCCGAGGAATACAGCGAAAGCGTCGAAATCGGCAAAATCATCAGCCAGCAGCCGCTGCCGGACACGCAACTGCGCCTGGGCTCCCCCGTGGACATCACGGTGTCCAAGGGGCCCGCGCCGGTGGAGGTTCCCGCCGTCACCGGGCAGTCCGAGGACGCGGCCGTGAAGGCCATCGAGGCCGCGGGCCTCACGGCCGCAATGGCTCCGGACAAGGTCAACAGCGCTACCGTTCCCGCCGGGGCAGTAGTGTCGCAGACCCCGGCATCGGGCCTCCTGGAACGCGGCTCCACCGTAACGCTGACCATCTCGATGGGACCGCGGATGGTCGAGGTCCCCAATTACGTGGGCCGCCGCGCCGAGGACGCGAAGGCGGACCTGGAAAGCCGCGGCTTCACGGTAAATGTGGAGAACCTGCTGGGCGGGCTGCTGGGCCTGGTCCGGGACCAGGATCCGGGCGCCGGCACGGCGCCGGAAGGCTCAACCGTCACCCTCAAGGTGGTCTAGGTCCCTGCCGGGCAACCGATGGGGACGTCAAACAGGGCCTGTCTGGAAGGAAACTCCTTCCAGACAGGCCCTGTTTTGTGGGCAGCCGGAACCGCTAGCCCCTGCGGGACAGCGCACCCGCCACGAGGAACGCCATTTCCAGTGACTGCATGTGGTTCAGCCGCGGGTCACAGACCGAGGCGTACCCCTCGGCAAAGGCTTCCTGGTCGATGGGGTCCGCTCCGCCGAGGCACTCCGCCACGTCGTCGCCGGTCATTTCCACGTGCATTCCGCCCGGGAAGGTGCCCAGGGAATCGTGGACTTCGAAGAACCCGCGGACTTCATCCATTACGTCGTCGAAGTTGCGGGTCTTGTACCCGTTCGGCGAGGTCACGGTATTGCCGTGCATAGGATCCGTCACCCACAGGACCTTGGCGCCGGAGGCGGTGACCTTTTCCACCAGCGGGGGCAGCTTCTCCCGGATGTTCCGGGCGCCCATCCGGGTGATGAAGGTGAGCCGGCCGGGTTCGCGGTTCGGATCGAGCTTGTCGATCAGGGCCAGGGCATCCTCGGCACTGGTACTGGGGCCAAGCTTCACGCCGATGGGGTTGCGTACCCGGGAGAGGAAATCCACGTGTGCCGAGTCCAGGTCGCGGGTCCGCTCCCCGATCCAGAGGAAGTGCCCTGAGGTGTCGTACGGCTGGCCGGTCCGCGAGTCCACGCGTGTGAGGGCACGCTCGTAGTCCAGAAGCAGTGCCTCGTGGCTGGCGAAGAACTCCACCCGCTTCAGTGCTTCAAAGTCGGCACCGCAGGCATCCATGAACCGCACGGCGCGGTCAATTTCCCGGGCGAGGGACTCGTAGCGGGAGTGTGCCGGGTTGGAGGTGAAGCCCTTGTTCCAGTGGTGCACCAGCCGAAGGTCCGCGAAGCCGCCCTGGGTGAAGGCGCGGATCAGGTTCAAGGTGGAAGCGGACGTGTGGTAGGCGCGGACCATCCGTGCGGGATCGTGCCGGCGGGACTCGGGAGTGAAATCGAAGCCGTTGACCATGTCCCCGCGGTAGGCAGGGAGAGTGACGCCGTCACGGGTCTCATCGTTGGAGGAGCGCGGCTTGGCGAACTGCCCCGCCATCCGGCCCATCTTGATCACCGGTACCGAGGCACCGTAGGTCAGTACCACCGCCATCTGCAGCAGGGTGCGTACACGCGCGCTGATCTTGTCCGCGGTCGCGGCCTCGAAGGTCTCCGCGCAGTCACCGCCCTGCAGCAGGAACGCCCGCCCCTGGGCAGCTTCAGCCAGGCGGGAACGCAGGACGTCCACTTCACCGGCAAAGACGAGCGGCGGCACCATCGAAAGCTCTTCGATGGCGGCCCTATACCCCGGATCATCCTGCCAGGACGGCTGCTGGCCGATCGGAAGGGAGCGCCAGTTATCCAGCTCGGGGTGGCTGGCGGAAGTCGCCGCCGCTCCGGAAAGGGTGGTGGGGGTTGAGTCGCTGTCTACAGGTGAGTAAGTCACGACTTAAGCCTACTGGCTGCCCGCCGGGATCAAACAAGCGCGTCATATTCGCCGCCGGTCCACGCAATACGGCGCGGTGCCGGACGGCGCACCGGCTCCTAGGCGGTGTGGGACCGCCGGGTTCCGCCGTTCCCGGTCCCGGGCGCCTCATCCGCACCGTCCGCCGTGTCCGGCTTCACCGGTTCCGCGCCCGGCTTCGCCGGCTGCGATCCGATGACGGTGACGGTACCCGGCAGCTTGTCGCCGGCTTCGTCGGGCAGCTCGGAACCTCCGGTGGCGGATCCCGTCCCGGAGGCGGCATCCGCGGAGGTGGTGAGGCGTACGGCCGCACTGCGGGCCTCTGCCGCCTTTCCGCCCTTCCGGGCGGCCAGCTTGTCCTTGACCGTGCTGGCGTAGACATCCACGTATTCCTGGCCGGACAGCCGCATCAGCTCGTACATGATTTCGTCCGTGACGGAGCGCTGGATGAACCGGTCATTTTCCAGGCCCGCATAGCGGGAGAAATCCAGGGGTTCGCCGACGATGATGCCGATGCGGCGGATGTTGGGGATCCTGCGCCCGATCGGCTGAACTTTGTCGGTGCCGATCATCGCCACCGGAATAACGGGCACCCCGGTGGAGAGCACCAGCTTGGCCACGCCGGTCTTGCCGCGGTAGAGGCGGCCGTCCGGGCTGCGGGTTCCTTCGGGGTAGATACCCAGCAGTCCCCCGTTTTCCAGCACGTCGACGCCTGCCTTGAGGGACGTGGCGGAGGCAGCGCCGCCGGAGCGGTCCATGGGCAGCTGGTTGGACAGCCGGAAGAAGGCAGCTGTCAGTTTCCCCTTGATGCCCTTGCCGTTGAAATAGTCGCTCTTGGCCAGGAAGCTCACCGGCCGCGGCACGGCCAGCGGCAGGAAGATCGAGTCGGAAAAGGACAGATGATTGCTCACCAGGACGGCAGGGCCGGTTTCGGGGATGTTGTTCATTCCCTTAACCCACGGCCTGAAGAGAAGATTTACCACCGGCCCGATGAAA
Source organism: Arthrobacter sp. Y3224198 (assembly GCF_059090025.1). Lineage (NCBI taxonomy): Bacteria > Bacillati > Actinomycetota > Actinomycetes > Micrococcales > Micrococcaceae > Arthrobacter > Arthrobacter sp. Y3224198. Next base: position 1,167 of record NZ_JBNHFG010000001.1, on the reverse strand, counting down.
ATCGTCTTCATCACCCAATAGAACACGCGGCCTGATCTCCCGTCCGGACAAGACTAAAACTAGGGACCTGTTTGGTTCCCCAGACTCTACTGTATGCGCGCTGTTCCCCGCCCGTTAATTCCGGCGTGCGGCGCCTGTGAATAGTTTGCCCCTGCCGGGGTGGAAAACAGCCCCGCTAATGCAACCATAGAGGTATGACTTCCCTCCCCGGCGCCGAAGCCTTTTCCTATGAGGGGCATGGTCCCAACGCGGGCGTGGGCGTGCTTCTCAGCCACGGTTTTACCGGGTCCCCGGTTAGCCTGGCAGCCTGGGCGCGCCACCTTGCCGGTCAAGGCTACGCGGTGGCCCTGCCCCTGCTGCCCGGGCATGGGACCACTTGGCAGGAACTTGCCCGCACTCCATGGCAGCGGTGGTATGAGGAATACGAGCAGGCCTATTCCTCCCTCAGCACACGCACGGAGTGTGTTGTCTCCGCCGGACTGTCCATGGGAGGTGCACTGGCACTGCGCCTGGCCGCACACCGGCCGGTGGCCGGCGTCGTCGTGGTGAATCCGGGGCTGACGTTCGCAGACCCCCGGGCCCGGTATTCCGGACTGCTGAAACACGTCATGAAATCGGTACCGGCCATCGGCAACGACATCCGGCTCGAGGGCCAGGATGAAGGCGCCTACGCACGGACTCCGGTTGGGGCGGTGCACCAGCTCGGCAAGCTCTTCCGGGACACCGCGGCGTCCCTCCCGGCGGTCACCGCCCCGGTGCTGGCGTTCCGCTCGCGGGTGGACGCGGTGGTTCCTGAGTCCAGCATGGACCTGCTGCGCCGCCGGCTGGTGAACGCGGACCTGGAAGTGGTGCCGCTGGAGAACAGCTACCACGTGGCAACCATGGACCATGACGCGCCGCTGATTTTCGACCGCTCGCATGAGTTCATCCAAAAGGTCAGCACCGGAGTGCGTTCATGACTGACCGCGAGCCGGAACACAACGAGTCCACGGACGAAGAGGTCTGGAAAGATCTGGTGGCCCGCCTGGAAGAAATGGACGACGGCGGTCCCGCGGCCCCCGACGCCGGGCCCCCCGCACCGGGCCCGGAGGCTCCGTCCGGCCCGGAGGTACCAGCAGCGCCGGCAGCGGCGCCGGACGCCGGAACCCCCGCCGAGCGCACCCGGGC